>NZ_CYTY01000047.1:13843-41541 GCF_001298995.1 Achromobacter sp. 2789STDY5608615 | reverse complement strand
GTGGCCGCGCCGGTCGAGGCCGCCGGTCCGCCGCCGGCGCCGCGCCGTGAAGCGGCCTTCATGGCGCGCAGCGCCGACGCCTCGCTGTTCCCCATGGAAACCTGGCGCAA
The DNA here is from genome assembly GCF_001298995.1 of Achromobacter sp. 2789STDY5608615. Taxonomy (NCBI): domain Bacteria; kingdom Pseudomonadati; phylum Pseudomonadota; class Betaproteobacteria; order Burkholderiales; family Alcaligenaceae; genus Achromobacter; species Achromobacter sp. 2789STDY5608615. The sequence goes on along the minus strand of NZ_CYTY01000047.1, from coordinate 41,431 downwards.
GGGCCTGATGGCCAGCGCCCAGCGCGTCACGCCGGCGCAACTGGCGCACGAGGATCCGCTGGGCTGGTATCCGCTGCGCGAGCAGATCGCCCGCTACCTGGGCGCCGCGCGCGGCATCGCCTGCGACGCCGGCCAGGTGGTGGTGCTGACCGGCATCCGCGACGGCCTGGACCTGAGCGCCCGCCTGCTGCTGACGCCGCAGGACAAGGTGCTGGTCGAGGACCCCGGCTACCTCAACGCCGAGCCGCTGTTCAGCCAGTACACGCGGCGCATCGTGCCCATCGCCATCGACGAGCACGGATTCTCGGTCGCCCGCGCCCGGCGCCAGCACGGCGCCCGGCTGGCGCACGTGACGCCGGCGCATCAATCGCCCACCGGCGTCACCATGCCCGTGTCGCGCCGCCTGGAACTGCTGGACTGGGCCGCGCAGACCGGCTGCTGGATCCTCGACGACGACTACGACAGCGAGTTCAGCTACGACGGCGCGCCGCTGGCGGCGCTGAAAAGCCTGGACGGCGCCGACCGCGTGCTCCACTTCGGCAGCTTCAACAAGACCCTCTTCAATGCCTTGCGCATCGGCTACGCGGTGGTGCCGCGGTCGCTGGCGCCGGCCTTCGCCCGTGCGCTCTACGTCACCGGGCGTTCGTGCAGCGTGATCGAGCAGATGACGCTGGCGGCGTTCCTGGAGGACGGCGGCTTCGCGCGCCACGTGCGCAAGGCGCGCTCGGTCTACGCCGGCCGCCGCGACCGCGTCATGGCCATGCTGCGCGAGACGGTAGGCGCGGCGCCGCTGCGCGTCAGCGGCGAGCAGACCGGCTTTCACCTGGTGTGGTGGCCGCCGTCCGGTTTCGACGTCGCGGCCCTGTTGGCCCGCGCCCGCGAACGCGGCGTGGGCATCCAGCCGGTCGCCGACTTCTGCCGGCGGGTGTCCTGGCCGGACGGCGTCGTCATCGGCTACAGCGCGCGGCAGGACGCCGACCTGGACCGGCTGGAGGCGCTGCTGCGCGAGGCCGCGCGCCGCTAGCCAGGGCGGCGCGGGACGGGCCCGCGCGCAGCCGGGCGCCCGGTCGCCAGGCGCGGGCGGTTTTCGTAGCAAAATGCCGCATGGCGTGCCTGCGCGCGCCGCCGACTTCACCGCATTCGAGGATCCTCCATGCCGCAACTCGATCTCTACCAGGTAGACGCCTTCTCCGCCGCGCCGTTCGGCGGCAATCCCGCCGCGGTGGTGCCGCTGGACGCCTGGCTGCCCGACGCCACGCTGCAACGCATCGCCGAGGAAAACAACCTGTCCGAGACCGCCTACGTCGTGCGGCGCGGCGACCTGTACGACCTGCGCTGGTTCACGCCCGCGGTCGAGGTCGACCTGTGCGGCCACGCCACGCTGGCGACGGCCTGGGTGCTGTTCGAGCAACTCGGCGCCAAGGACGAGGTGCTGCGGTTCGCCACCCGCAGCGGCGAGCTGCAGGTGCGCCGCGCCGGCGACGGCCTGGCGATGGACTTCCCGGCCAAGCAGCCGGTGGCCGAGGCCGTGCCGCCCGGCCTGTTGCAGGCCCTGGGGCTGGCCGAGGCGCGGGCGCTGTACCGCACCGATGACTACCTCGTCGTGATCGACGACGAAGCGCTGATCGACGGCCTCAAGCCGGACTTCGCCGCGCTGGCGGCCTTCGACGTGCGCGGCGTGGCGGTGACCGCGCCGTCCGCGCGCCACGATTTCGTGTCGCGCTGGTTCGGTCCGCGGGTCGGAGTGAACGAAGACCCGGTGACCGGCTCCGCGCACACCTCGCTGGCGCCGTACTGGGCGCAGCGGCTGGGCAAGACGGTCCTGAGCGCCGAGCAGGGCGGGGCGCGCAAGGGGCAGCTGCGCTGCGAGGTGCGCGACAACGGCCGCGTCATCATCAGCGGGCAGGCGGCGCTGTACCTGCGCGGCGCGATCTTCCTCTGAGACGGCGCGGCGCCCGCCGCCATTACCGAAAACCTATCGCCTCATCAGCACTTCAAATACGCGCCACGCCGGGGCGCGCCTAGAATCTGCCGTCACAAGACACGGACCGGCCGACACGCGTCGGCGGTCACGACAACAAGGAGACGCAGGGCATGGATGCGGTGTGGATAGTGGCGATCGGCGCGGCCGCGGCGGGCTTCGTGCAGGGGCTGTCGGGCTTTGCCTTCGGCATGGTGGCCATGTCGTTTTGGGCCTGGGTGCTGGACCCGCGGCTGGCGGCGGCGCTGGCGGTGTTCGGCGCGCTGACCGGGCAGCTGCTGGCGGTGTTCTCGGTGCGCCGCGGCTTCAACTGGCCGCTGCTGTGGCCGTTCCTGCTGGGCGGGCTGGCCGGCATCCCGCTGGGCGTGCTGATCCTGCCGCACCTGGACATGGACTGGTTCAAGGCGGTGCTGGGCGCGTTGCTGGCGCTGTGGTGCCCGGTGATGCTGGTGGCGCAGCGCCTGCCGCGCATCGGCGGCAACCGCTGGGGCGACGGCGCGGTCGGCCTGGTGGGCGGCGTGCTGGGCGGCATCGGCGGCTTCGCCGGCAGCGTGCCGACGCTGTGGTGCACGCTGCGCGGCTTCAACAAGGACACGCAGCGCGCCGTGATCCAGAACTTCAATCTGTCGATGCTGTCGGTGACCATGGCGATCTACCTGGCCACCGGCATCGTCACGCGCGACATGGCGCCCATGTTCGCGGTGGTGGCGCCGGCCATGCTGATCCCCACGCTGCTCGGCACGCGCCTGTATATCGGCATTTCCGACGTGACGTTCCGGCGCGTGGTGCTGGGGCTGCTGACATGCTCGGGCCTGACGCTGCTGGCGTCGTCGGTGCCGCAGCTGCTGGCGCGCTAGCCATGAACCCTTCCCGCATGCTGCCCGGCACGCGCGCCCTGCGGACTTTTGAGGCCGCGGGGCGGCTGCTCAACTTCACCCGCGCCGCGGACGAGGTGGGCCTGACGCCCGCGGCGGTCAGCTATCAGATCAAGGAAATCGAGGACCAGCTGGGCCTGGTGCTGTTCACCCGCAGCAGCCGCAGCATCCAGCTGACGCCGGCCGGCGCGGTCCTGCTGGAAGCCGCCGCCGACGCGCTCGATGGATTGCGGCGCGCAGTCGGCCGCGCCCAGCGCATGGCGCGCGGCGCCGGCCACCTGCGCCTGTCGCTGGAGGCGCGCTTCGCCACTCATTGGCTATTGCCGCGCCTGGCGCGCTTTCGAGCGGCCCATCCGGGCCTGGAGCTGACGTTCGACATCAGCGACCAGGTGCGCGATTTCGAGGTGGACGACATCGACGCCGCGATCCGCTTCGGCGCGGGCCGCTACCCGGGTACGCGGGCCGACCGCCTGTTCGCCACGACGCTGGCGCCAATCGCCAGTCCCGCCTTGCTCGCCAGCGGACCCGCCATCGCCTCGCCGCGCGACCTGGCGCACTATCCCTTGTGTCACGTCGATTGCGTGGCCGAGGGCATGGTCTGGCCGGACTGGCGGATGTGGCTGGCGGCGGCCGGCGTGGCGGACGTCGACGCCAGCCGCAGCCTGGCCTTTCCGGATTCCAGTCATGTGGCGCAGGCGGCGCTGGACGGCAGCGCCGTCGGCCTGCTGGAACCGGCCATGGTCGAGGCCGATCTGGCTCGCGGACGGCTGGTCAGGCTGTTCGATATCGACGTCGGCATGGCGCCGGACTTCGCTTATTACCTGGTCTATCCGCAAGGCAGCGCGGAGGATGCGCGGGTGCTGGCGTTGCGGGATTGGCTGCGCCAGGAAGCCGGGACGTTGGACCTGGTGCGGTGACGACGTTCACGAGCGTTCAATCCTCGTCGTTTTCGTCCATGTCATCCAGTCGGGCAAAGACTGCTTTTGCAGGAGACGTTCGGCCTGCCTCGATTTCCTGTTGTCCTTGCAAGAGGATTTGAAGGAGCGCTTGGGCTTGCTCTTGCAGGGGGTCGAGGTGGATATCGTCAGGCATTATCGTGACGCTGCGTTGAGGTCTTGGGGGCAGTTGTCCGTGAATCGCAAGCGGACAAGATGCGACGGGCGAGTTTGGGGCTGCCCATCGCCTTGTCATTGGCAGCCGCGAGCTTACAACGGCCTCATGACCGTTCCAAGCGCCTGCAGCTAGCCTTCAGTCTGACATCAAGGCAGCGCCACCGCCTCCCTGACGCTCGCCGCCAGCATCTGCGCCGTCGCCGCCGACAGCGTCCAGCCCAGGTGTCCGTGCCCGGTGTTGTAGAACACGCCCGGCCGCTTGCCCGGGCCGACGCGCGGCATCATGTCGGGCATCATCGGCCGCAGGCCGCACCACGGCACCACGCGCGCGGTGCGCACGCCGGGGAAATGGCGGCGGGTCCAGTCCACCAGGGGCTGGATGCGTTCGGCGCGGATGTCCAGGTTGAAGCCGTTGAACTCGGCGGTGCCGGCCACGCGGAAGCGGTCGCCCAGGCGGCTGGTGACGATCTTGGCGGCCTCGTCCAGCAGGCTCACGGTGGGCGCGGCGGCCTGGCTCGCGGCGTCGTCCAGATGCACGCTGATCGAATAGCCCTTGACCGGGTAGATGTTCAGGCGGTCGCCCAGCTGCCGCGCGAACTGGCGGCTGGCGGCGCCGGCGCAGACCACGATGGCGCTGGCCTCGTGCTGTTCGCGCCGCGCGCCGTCCTCGCGCGCCACGTCCAGCACGTAGGGCAGGCCGTCGCGGCTGATGGCGCGGATGTCGGCGTCCTGTTCGAAGCGCACGCCGCGCCGCAGGCACGCCTGCGCCAGGCCGCTGGTGAACTTGTGGATGTCGCCGGTGGCGTCGGACGGCGTGTAGAAGCCGCCGTGGCAGGGCGTTTGCAGCGTCGGCTCGATGCCGCGGATTTCCTCGGGCGTGACGGCGTGCCGCTCCAGCCCGCCTTCGCGCAGCAGCGCGTTGGCGCGGCGCGCGGTCTCGAAGCTGGCCGCGTCATGGTAGATGTGCAGGATGCCGCGGCGCTGCAGGTCGAAGTCGATGCCTTCCTCGACCGCCATGGCGTACAGGTGCTCGCGCGCCTCGATCGCCATGCGGGTGGTGGCGATGGTGTTCTGGCGGTAGTTGCGGATCTGCCCCATGAACTGGGCCAGCCACGAATACTTGTGCCAGCTCGGGCGCGGGTTGAGCAGCAGCGGCGCGTTGTGGCGGCCGAGCCAGCGCAGGCCCTTGATGACAGTGGCGGCGCTGTTCCAGACTTCGGCGTTGCTGGCGGACAGCTGGCCGCCGTTGGCGTAGGACGTCTCCATGGCGGGATAGCGCTGGCGGTCGTAGACGGTGACGTCGTAGCCCAGTTTGCTCAAGGCGTAGGCGGACGTGACGCCGGTGATACCGGCGCCGATGATGGCGATGCGGGGCATGATGGCTCCAGAAGGCGTGGCCACGACCCAACGGCCGTGGCACCCCATCTGTCTCTGTACCTGAGAGCTTCACCCGGGCGCTGCGGCGCGGGTTCCCCTTCGGTGGGCGCCAGGCGCCTCTCTCCAGATTGTCTAGACCGCGCAGTCCTGTTGCCTGAGAGTTTCCGGGGCGGTTGCTCCGTCGGCGCCCGCCACGGGGGACGGGACTCTTCTGCGGGGTTTTGAATCGACGCAGTGAGAATAGCCAAAATCCGCCGCGAGCGGGACTCAGGGTTAATACCAAGAAGGAGGCGGATAGGCTCTACACTGGGCGCCGACCCGCCGGCACGCGCCGGTCAGAAAACGAAAGGACGATCCCGCATGCGCGCTCCGGCAATGTTCCGTATTCCCCTGCTGTCCATGACGTTGACGCTGGCCCTGGCCGGCGCCGCCTCGGCCAGCCCGGCCGTTGCGCAAGCGCCCGCCGCCAAGGCCGATCGCGCCACCGCCGCCGTCGACGCCGCCGTGGCCGAGGTCATGCGTGAATACGGCATCGCCGGCATGGCCATCGGCGTCAGCCGCGACGGCGAGCAGCGCTTCTTCAACTACGGCGACGCCTCGCGCGTGCCGCGCCGCGCGGTCTCCAGCGACACCCTGTTCGAACTGGGGTCGATCAGCAAGACCTTCACCGTCACGCTGGCCGCCTATGCCCAGGCCACGGGCCGCCTGTCGCTCACCGACAGTCCGGCCAAGTGGGTGCCCGAGCTGCAAGGCAGCGAATTCGCCAAGCTGACGCTGGTGAACCTGGCCACCCACACCGCCGGCGGCTTTCCCCTGCAGGTGCCGGACGCGGTGCAGACCATGGCGCAGCTGATGGACTACCTGAAGGCCTGGACCCCGCAGTACGCGCCCGGCACGCGCCGCACCTACGCCAACCCCAGCATCGGCATGCTGGGCGTCGTGGCGGCGCGCGCGCTGGGCGAGCCCTATGTGGCGGCGATGGAGCAGCAGCTGTTCCCCAAGCTGGGCCTGCGCGACACCTACCTGGAAGTGCCGCCGCGCAAGATGCCCGACTACGCCCAGGGCTACGACAAGCAGGACGCGCCGGTGCGCGTGAACCCGGGCGTGCTGGCCGACGAGGCCTACGGCGTGAAGTCCAGCGCCCGCGACATGTTGCGATTCGTCGAGATCAACCTGGGTACCGCGCCGGTCGACGCCACGCTGCAGCGCGCCATCGCCGCGACCCAGACCGGTTATTACCAGCTGGGCGCGATGACGCAGGACCTGATCTGGGAGCAGTACCGTTACCCGGTGTCGGTGGACGATCTGGTGCACGGCAATTCCGCCCAGGTCGCGTTCGAGACCCTGCCGGTCAAGGCCCTGCAACCGCCGCTGGCGCCGCAGCAGGCGGTGTGGATCAACAAGACCGGCGCCACCAACGGCTTCGGCGCCTATGTGGCGTTCGTGCCGTCGCGCAAGCTCGGCATCGTGATCCTGGCCAACCGCAACTATCCGAATGAGGCGCGGGTGCGGCTGGCGTTGCGTATTCTCACCCAACTTTTCCCTCGAGATTGATTGGTCCGTTTGGCGCAAATTGGTACGTTCAGATTTATTTTGATATAAGTTGAGGTACCAGAGGGTAGTGTCGAGCGGAAGGGGCGTGTGAGCAACGCTGTCTTTCGTCGGTTATCAATCTAGAGAGGGTGGCGGACGGTGAGGAAAGGATTCTTCTGTATTGCGCTTTCGGTTTGGGTGAGTTCTGCAATGGGGGCTGATCTCTCTCCTGGCGCATTGGATACGACCTCAAGTGCGGTGTTTTTAAGCGGCCCAATTGAATCCAACGACGGTGCGACGCTGCGCTTCCTCATTCAGGAAGCTCGGCAGAAAAGTGTTCCCGTCCAATTCGTGGTGCTGAATTCTCCGGGGGGCTCGGTAAAAGGGGGCGCTGACTTGGCCATCGTCATCCGGGACAATCAACTCAGCGTTGTTGTCCCGGACGGCGCGACGTGTGCCAGCGCTTGCTTCATGCCGTTTGCCGCGGGCAAGAACAAGGTGGTGATCGTGGGGGCCAGGATCGGTGTGCATAGCGCGTCGATTGGTGGTCTCGAGCCGGATCAAGCGAAATCCACGACAGTGGATATCGCCAGGTTTCTCCATGAGTTCGGTGTGCCGGAAGCGATCCTTGGCCGATTGGTCAGGACCGCCCCAGGTGAGATGGGTTGGCTGACAGCGGCAGAGTTGGCTGCCATGCAAAGTGTCGTGGTGCCGAGACAGCCGCAGGCGATGCCTTATGTCGAACAGGTTGCGACTAAGGTTGAACCGGATACTCCCGTTCGCAAGACAGTCAGCGATTCCGAATTCAGGTTTGCTCGCTCTCTCAATGATCAAGCGCTTTTGCTGATCAAGAAGGATGACTACGCTGGCGCTATTTCGATCCTTGCGCGTGCCACCGCAGTCAATCCCTACGACGTTGAGATTTCAGGAAACCTTGGCTATGCCGAGTTGAAAACCGGGAACTTTGCGAAAGCGAAATCGACACTGCTTCTTGCGCTGCAATTGAATCCCAAGCGCTGGGCAACTTGGCAGAACCTTGGTCAATCTTTGGCGGGGTTGGGCGACGTGCCTGGCGCCGTGCGTTGCTTCGAGAAATACGTGGAGCATGCCCCCAATCCCGACAAGGCCCGGGCCCTGTTGCGTCGTTGGCATGAGACCGATGCATCGGAGTCGTTGCGGATGGCGGCGGGGCAGGCTTTGCAGCGCATGGGAGGCTGATCTATGCAGGAGGAGATGCGCCTTTCGACCCTGCGGAAGCGCCATCGAACTTCGGTAGCAGCCCCATGAGCTCCAGCCGCGCGCACAGCTCGCCCAGCCGCCGCAGCTTGTACGCCTCCACGTCCATGCCGGCGTAGTCGTAGAAGCCTTGCCCTTCGCGCAGGCCGTTGCGGCCCTGTTCCATGTTGCGTTCGATGATGGCCGGCGCCGCGAAGCGCGGGTCCAGCGCGCCGGGCAGGTAGCGCGAGGCGTAGTAGAGAATGTCGCCGCCGCCCCAGTCGATGAACTCCAGCAGGCCCAGCACCGAGAAACGCAGGCCGAAGCCTAGCCGCACGGCGGTGTCGATGTCCTCGGCGCTGGCCACGCCTTCCTCGACCATGCGGGCCGCTTCGTTCATCGCCAGGGCCTGGATGCGCGGCACGATGTAGCCGGCCGCGGGAGCGCACTGCACCGGCGTCTTGCCGGCCAGGCGCAGCACCGCCAGCAGGTCCTGCAACGCCGCGTCGTCGGTCCGCGGGCCGCGGCTCACTTCCACCAGCGGGATCAGGTAGGCGGGGTTGAGCCAGTGCGCGTTCAGGAAGCGGCCGGGCGCGCGCACCATGTCGGCCAACTCGGTGACCAGGAAGGTCGAGGTGGTGGAGGCGATGACGCTGTCCGGCGCGCAGGCCTGGCCGAGCCAGTCGAAGGTGTCGCGCTTGATGTCGAGCTGTTCGGGCACCGCCTCGAACACCACGCGGGCGCGGGCCAGGTCGGCCAGGGCGTCCTCGCGCGCTATCAGGCGCACGCGGCCCAGCGCGGTGTCGGCCTGCGTCTCGTCCAGCAGGCCCAGCCGCACCAGCGTGGCCAGTTCGCGCCGCAGGCCGCCCAGCACGCGGGCGAAGGTCTCGGCGCGCTCGCCTCGCGCGCGCGGCTTGATGTCGATCAGCGTGACGTCCAGTCCGGCATGGATGTATGACAGGGCGATGCCCATGCCCATGCGGCCGGCGCCGACCACGCACAAGGTCCGTTCCATGGTCAGCATCCTTGCGCGAGCAGCGCGGCCATGTCGGCGCGCGACAGGGCTTCCAGCCCCAGCGCCTCCAGCGTGCGGCCCTCGGCGTAGAGGTCGCGGCCGGTGACCGCCGAGGCCACGCTCAGCAGGCCCTGCGCGACCGGCGTGGGCACGCCGGCCCAGCGCCCGGTGGACACCAGGAACGACAGGCCCAGGCGCGTGTCCTCCAGCATGTAGCGGTGCGCGCCCAGGTCGATGGTCTCGCGCCAGTCGCCGCTGTCGGTCAGCTTGCCGTGGGCGCCGCGGCCGTACATCCATTCGTCGCCCTCGCTGGCGTAGTGGTCGGCCAGCGGAAAGTGCGGCGCGGCGTAGCCGAGCGCGGTGCGGATGGCGATGCGTTCGGCGTCCAGCGCATCGGTCACGCGGCGGATCGACGGCTGCGTGCCCTCGTTGTGGATGTCCCAGCGCTCGAAGTGTTCGAGCGGTCCGGCGTTCATCAGGATCAGCGGCGGATGGATCACCGGGCCGGCGTTCATCAGCGCGCCGGACAGCGCGTCCTCGATCGGTTCGATGCCGGGATAGGCCTGCGCCAGCGTCTCGAACGCGCGGCCGGCGAGGCGGCGCGGGAAGACGCCGGTGGGCAGGCGGGTGGCGTAGGCGCTGATGACGACGCGGTCGCCGTGCTTGCGCGCCAGGTAGGGCAGGGTGCCGGTCTCGGCGAAGGCGACCTCGGCGGGGTTGCCGGCGTCCTTCAGGGCGCGGGCGAACAGGTAGCTGCCGAAGGTGCCGGGCGGCAGGAACACCACCTGGCCGTCGCGCAGGTGCGGCGCCAGCTCGGGCGCCAGCGCGGCGTGCGTGGTGGACGGCAGCGGAATCACCAGCAGCGGCGCGTCCGCCGTGGCATCCGCCAGCGAGGCCGCCAGTTCGATCTGGCCGGGGCCGTCGCCCAGCGCGATGCGGCGGGTGCCGCGATAGTCGGTGACCTCCAGGGCGCCGGCGCGGCGCAGGCCGTCGAAGGCCGCCCCGTCGCGGCGCCACAGGCGCACCTGATGTCCTTTTTCCGCCAGGTCGACGGCCGCCGCGTAGCAGCCGTGGCCGCCTCCAATAACGCCGATGCGCATGATCAAGCTCCTTCGAGAGAGCTTCGATCCTATCGATGGCGCACGGGCGAGGCTGCGCCGCAGGCGCAAGTGGCATACGGAATCGGCAACGGAATTGCTGCGGGCGGCCGCGGCGCCGCCATGCGGCGAGGTCGGGTCTCCGCGCGGCGCATCGCCGCGCGCGTCAACAGGCGCGGGCGCGGCGTTGCCTGAGCGTTTCCGACGGCAGGCAGCCGTAGCGCTTGCGGTAATGCGTGGCGAAGTGGCCGAAGCTGGTCACGCCGCAGCGCAGCAGGATGTCGGTGGCGCTGTCGCCGTCGCGCGCCTCGGCCAGCGCCGCGTGCGCCCGCGCCAGGCGGCGGTTGCGCAGATAGTCGCTGGGGCTTTGCTTGAGGAACTGGGTGAAGCCGTTCTGCAGCGTGCGGATCGAGACGCCGCAATGGGCCGCCAGGTCGGGCAGGGCGATGGGGGCGTCGATGTGGTCCTCGATGTAGTCGCGCGCCCGCCGCACGTGCAGCGGCAGCGGCTGGCGGCGGTCGGCGCGCAGGGCCTCGGAGTAATTGTGCGGCAGCTGCATCAGCAGCAGCGACGCCAGGTAATCGGAAAAGCCCGCCGCCAGCGTCTGCGTCACGCCCTCGATGGCGGGGTGCCGGTACAGCCGGCACAGGTAGTCCAGCGTCTCCTGCACGGCGGCCAGGCCCGGCGAGCCGGGCGCGGCCTCCAGGTCGAACACCAGCGCCTGCCGCAGCGGGCGTTCCAGCAGCTGCTGCAATTGCCGTTCCAGCGCCTCGCGCTCGATGCGCAGGATCAGGCTGCGGCAGTCCTGGCCGATGCGCAGGATGCTGCGCTCGGACGGCGACGAGATGGTCAGGCCGCCCTCGCGCAGGGCCGCGCTGCGCTTGCCCAGCGTGACCTCGCCGGCGCCTTGCAGCGTGACCCGCACCAGGTAGTAGCGGGCGATGTCGCCGGCGTCGATCTCGACCTCGGCGCCGTAGTGCAGGTCGAACAGCGCGGCGCTGCCGAAGAACACGCCGTACAGGCGCGATTGCAGCGGCTCGCCCGGGGCCACGCACATGCGGTGCGACCACAGGTGCTGGCTGACCTGGTCGGTGATTTCGGAGACATTGCCCGAATCCAGCAGGCAATGGCGTTGCAGCGGATAGGTATCGTGGAACATGCTTTCCTGCGCCCCGGGAATAGCCGTTGCGCGCCCGGTATAGAGCCGGCCGGCGCAAAGGCCTACAACAGATGCAGCCATCGAAATGGCGAACCAGACAGCGGGACGCCGCCGCCCTGACGCGGATGGCGCGATCCCGCTGCGATACAAGGGAAAAACATGACGGGCGATACCGGAAACGACGCGGCGCAAAAGCGCTATGCCTACGAGTGGTATGTCGTCCTGATCTGCATGCTAGCGTACATATTTTCGTTCGTCGACAGGCAGATCCTGGCCCTGATGATCGAGCCCATCAAGCGCGATCTGCAGCTCTCGGATACGCAGTTCAGCCTGCTGCACGGGCTGGCCTTTTCGCTGTTCTACGCCTTCATGGGCATTCCCATCGCGCTGCTGGCGGACCGCTATTCGCGGCCCCGCATCATCGCCATCGGCGTGGCCTTCTGGAGCCTGGCGACCGCGGCCTGCGGCCTGTCGAGGAACTTCGGCCAGATGTTCCTGGCGCGCATCGGCGTGGGCGTGGGCGAGGCCGCGCTGTCGCCGGCCACGTATTCGATGCTCAGCGACATGTTCCCGCGCCACAAGCTGGGCCGCGCGGTGGGCATCTATTCGATCGGTTCGTTCATTGGCGGCGGCCTGGCGTTCCTGATCGGCGGCTACGTCATCGATCTGCTCAAGAGCGTGGACAGCGTGCACGTGCCCGCGGTGGGCGACCTGCGGCCGTGGCAGGTAACCTTCTTCATCGTCAGCCTGCCCGGCGTGCTGGTGGCGCTGCTGATCCTGCTGACCGTGCGCGATCCGCAGCGCAAGGGCCTGCGCCACGACGCCAGCGGCCGCGTGCAGAAGCCGACGGCGGGCGACGTATTCCGCTTCCTGGGGCGCCATCGCGGCACGTTCTGCTGCCACTACCTGGGGTTCTCGTTCTACGCCATGATCCTGTTCTGCCTGCTGGGCTGGACGCCGGCCTTCTACATGCGCAAGTTCGGCATGTCGCCGGTGGAGGCGGGCTACATGCTGGGCACGGTGGTGCTGGTGGCCAACACCGCCGGCGTGTTCTGCGGCGGCTGGCTGATGGACTGGCTGGCGCGGCGCGGCTACAGCGACGCGCCCCTGCGCGCCGGCGTCATCGGCGCGATCGGCATGGCGCTGCCGGCGGTGGCCTTCACCCAGGTGGACGGGCTGTGGCTGTCGGTGGGCCTGCTGCTGCCGGCGATGTTCTTCGCCTCGTTCCCCATGCCGACCTCGACCGCGGCCATGCAGATCCTGCCGCCCAACCAGCTGCGGGCGCAGGTGTCGGCGCTGTTCCTCTTGATCTCCAACCTGGTCGGGCTGGGCCTGGGCACCACGGCGGTGGCGCTGCTGACCGACCGCCTGTTCCACAATCCGGCGGCGGTGGGGCATTCCATGTCGCTGCTGATCGGCGTGGCCACGCTGGCCTGCATCGGCCTGCTGGCGGCGGGTTGTGGCAGGTACCGGCGCAGCCTGGCGCGGGAAGAGGGCGAACGCGCCGCTTTGCCCTAGCGCAAACACGTCGGACCCGATCCCACCCCGGCGCGCGCCACACCGGCGATAATCGCGCGCATGACCTACCAACTACTCAAAATGCTGCATGTCGCCGCCGTGGTCGCATGGCTGGGCGGCTCCCTGTTCGTGTCGCTGTTCCTGCTGTCGTCGCAGCCGCCTGACAGCGACGAGGCGCCCAAGGAGCGCAAGATACTGGGCGCGCTGCGCCGCTGGACGTTGTTCGTGACCACGCCGGCAATGGTGCTGGCCTGGCTGGTCGGCCTGCACCTGGCGGTGACCTTCGGCTGGTTCGCGATGACCTGGATCTGGATCAAGATCGCGCTGGCGCTGGTCCTGTCGGGCCTGCTCGGCGTGCAGAGCGCCGCCTTGCGCCGCCAGTCCCAGGGCAGCGCCAAGCGCGCGCCGCTGGTCGACCTGTACGCGCCGCTCACGGTGGTCGCGGCGGCGGTCATCGTGACGCTGGTGGTGGTCAAGCCGTTCTGAGGCACGGCGCGCGCCATTGGCGCCGGGCGCCGCCGCTTATGCGCCGGCGCCATATCCAAACACCCCTGTAATAACGACTCAACGAACTATTCGTTCGCGCCCGCGGGGGCCATCCCTAGAATCGTCTGCTCATAACCGTATCGACTGAGAGGCGATTTCCATATGACTCCCCGTACTGAATCCGCCCGCCTGGGCACGTTGGCCAAGGCCCTGCTGGGCGCCGTGCTGGCGGCCGCCGCGATGTTCCACGGGCCGGCGTTCTCGGCCGATCCCAAGCCGCTCAAGGTCGGCGTGCGCGGCGGCGTCGACGAACAGATCTGGGAAGTGGTGGCGCAGGTCGCCAAGAAGAACGGCCTGGCCGTCGAGCCGGTGGTCATCACCGGCACCGCCAGCCCCAACGAGGCGCTCAACAACGGCGACCTGGAGGCCAACGCGTTCCAGCACATCCCGTTCCTGAATGACCAGATCAAGCAGCGCGGCTACAAGCTGGTGCCGGTGGCCAACACGCTGATCTCGCCCATCGCCTTCTATTCGAAGAAGTACAAGTCGCTGCAGGCCCTGCCCGAGGGCGCCAAGGTCGGCATCCCCAACGACCCCAGCAACCAGACCCGCGCGCTGGTGATCCTGCGCGACCAGGGCCTGATCACGCTCAAGGACGGCTTCGATCCGGCCACGGGCACGGCCACGCTGGCCGACGTCACGTCCAATCCGCGCAAGCTCAACTTCGTCGAAAGCGCCTCGGTGGTGCTGGCGCGCTCGCTGCCCGACGTCGACACCGCCGCCATCGTCAACAGCTTCGCCTACCAGGCCGGGCTGATCGCCACGCGCGACGGCATCGCGGTCGAGAAGAAAGAGAACAACCCCTACGTCAACATCATCGCCGTGCGCGAGAAAGACAAGAACGCGCCCTGGGTGCCCGAGCTGGTCAAGGCCTACCACTCCGAGGAAGTGCGCCAGTTCATCCTGAGCAAGTACGAAGGCTCGGTCATTCCGGTCTTCTGAACTTGCGCGTCGGGTGTGGCGGCGCCAGCCGGCGCCGCGATCAACCCAGGCGCCGGTTCACACCACAAGGCGCCTCGCACAGGCCGGTGATCGGATGCCGGGCCAGGCGAGGCCCCCGCCTTACCAGGCGGCTCGGAGACAGGGCATGATGCAACACGAGTTTTCCTTGCCGGACGCGGCCGAGCAGGCCGAGGCCGGCGCGGCGCGCGACGCGCACATTGTTTTCGACGGGCTGCGCAAGCACTACCAGGGGCCGCAGGGCCCGGTGGCGGCGCTGTCCGATATCTCCTTTTCCATCGCCCGCGGCGAGGTGTTCGGCATCATCGGCCGCAGCGGCGCCGGCAAGTCGACCCTGCTGCGCTCGATCAACATGCTGGAGCGGCCCAGCGCCGGCCACGTGCGGGTCGACGGCGTGGACGTCGGCAGCCTGGACGAGGATGCGCTGGTCGGCCTGCGGCGCCGCATCGGCATGATCTTCCAGCACTTCAACCTGCTGTCGGCCAAGACCGTGGCGCAGAACGTGGCCCTGCCGCTGCGCGTGGCGGGCGTCAAGCCGGCCGAGGCGCGCGCCAAGGTCGACGCGCTGCTGGACCTGGTCGGGCTGCGCGACAAGGCCGACACCTATCCGTCCAAGCTGTCCGGCGGCCAGAAGCAGCGCGTGGGCATCGCCCGCGCGCTGGTGCACGACCCCGAGATCCTGCTGTGCGACGAAGCCACCTCCGCGCTCGACCCGGAAACCACGCAGTCGATCCTGGCGCTGCTGCGCGACATCAACCGCAAGCTGGGCCTGACCGTGGTGCTGATCACGCACGACATGGCGGTGATCCGCGAGGTCTGCCACCGGGTGCTGGTGCTGGACGGCGGCCGCAACGTCGAGCATGGCGAGGTCTGGCGCGTGTTCGGCAATCCTCGGGCCGATGCCACGCAAGCCCTGCTGCGGCCGTTGCAGCACGACCTGCCGGCCGATCTGGCGGCGCGGCTGGTGCCGGACCTGCAAGGCCGGCCCGGCGTGGCGGTGCTGCGGCTGCGCTTCACCGGCCAGGGCCGGCCGCAAGGGGTGTCGCTGCAGGCGCTGGCCGCGCTGGGGCCGGGCGCGACGCTGCTGCATGGCGGGCTGGACCGCCTGCGCGGCCACGCCCAGGGCAGCCTGCTGGTGTCGGTGCCCGCGGCGGTTCTACAGGAAGAGGCCGCGCGCGCCGCGCTGGTGGCCGATCAGATCAAGGTGCTGGGCTATGTCGCTGTCGATGCTTGATAAATACCTGCAGGCATTCCTGCAGACGCTGACCATGGTGGGCGTGTCCGCGATCATCGCGATCGCCGCCGGCCTGACGCTGGCGGTGGTGCTGACCGTCACCGCGCCGGGCAACCTGTATCCGCGGCCGCGCCTGAACAAGGCGCTGTCGATCACGGTGAACACCTTCCGCGCCATCCCCTTCATCATCCTGCTGGTGGCGATGCTGCCGTTCACGCGCATGCTGATCGGCACCACGCTCGGCACCTGGGCCGCGATCGTGCCGCTGTCGGCCAACCTGGTGCCGTTCTTCGCGCGCATCGCCCAGGTCAGCCTGAACGATGTCGACCACGGCCTGGTGGAGGCCGCCCGCGCCATGGGCTGCCGCCGCTGGCACATCGTGCGCCACGTGCTGCTGCCCGAGGCGCTGCCGGGCATCATCGGCGGCATGACCGTCAGCGTCATCGCCATGATCAACGCCTCGGCCATGGCCGGCGCGGTGGGCGCCGGCGGCCTGGGCGACCTGGCCATCCGCTATGGCTATGAACGCTACGAGACCCGCGTGATGTTCGAAGTGATCGTGATCCTGATCGCGCTGGTCTCGATCGTGCAATTCACCGGCGAATGGCTCTCGCGCCGCGCCGACCACAAGCGCTGACTCCTGGAGGTCCCCCATGTCCGACACGCAACACCACGGCTTCGCCACGCGCGCCATCCACCTGGGCTACGACCCGCTGGACGAGCAGGGCGCGCTGTCGCCGCCGCTCTACCTGACGTCCACCTACACCCAGGACAGCATCGAGGCCTTCGACCGCATCCGCCTGGGCGAACAGTCGGGCTACGTCTACGGCCGCACCCGCAACCCGACGCAGGCGCTGCTGGAAGAGCGGCTGGCCTCGCTCGAAGGGGCCGAGGCCGGCGTGGTCACGGCCTCCGGCATGGCGGCGATCTCGGCCACGCTGCTGTCGCTGCTGCAGAGCGGCGACGAGATCGTGGTCGACCAGATCGTCTACGGCACCGCCTTCACGCTGTTCGCGCAGGGGCTGCCGCGCCTGGGCATCAACGCCGTGTTCGCCGACTTCACGCGCCCGGAAACGGTGGCCGCCGCCATCGGCCCCAAGACCCGCGCCGTCTATTTCGAGACGCCGGCCAATCCCAACCTGCGGCTGGTCGATATCGCCGCGATCTCGGCCATCGCGCGCGGCAAGGGCCTGCTGACGATCGTCGACAACACCTTCGCCACGCCGGTGCTGCAGCGGCCGCTGCAGCATGGCGCCGACATCGTGCTGCATTCGGCCACCAAGTACCTGGGCGGCCACGGCGATCTGCTGGCCGGCGCAGTGGTCGGCCGCAAGCAGCACATCGACGCGATCCGCCTGCAGGGCCTGCGCTATTTCACCGGCGCGACGCTGTCGCCGTTCACCGCCTTCCTGGTGCTGCGCGGCCTGAAGACGCTGGAACTGCGGGTCGAGCGCCACAGCGAGTCGGCGCTGAAGGTGGCGAAGTTCCTGCGCGAGCACGCGGCGGTGGCCGACGTGTTCTATCCGGGTCTGGCGGGCACGGCCGGCGCCGAGATCGCGCAGCGCCAGCAGGCGGCCGGCGGCGGCCTGGTGGCGTTCGAACTGAAGGGCGGGGTGGCGGCGGGCCGGCGCTTGCTGAACAGCCTGAAGCTGGCGCGCATCGCCGTCAGCCTGGGCGATCCGGAAACGCTGATCCAGCATCCGGCCACCATGACGCACGCCAGCTACACGGCCGAAGACCGCGAAAAGTATGGCTTGTCGGAAGGCCTGTTGCGCTTGTCGGTCGGGCTGGAAACCGCCGCCGACATCCTGGCGGATCTCAAGCAGGGGCTGGACGCGGCGGGGACCTGACGGGCGCGGCGTCTCGGCGCGGTATCTCGGCAGGGCGTCTCGGCGCGGCGCCTCAGTGCAGCAGCACAGAGGCGCAGCACTTCAGCGCAGCACCGAGGTCAGGCTGTCGAACTGCTGCGACTCCAGCCGCGCGCGTTCCTCGGTCAGCTTGCGCACCGCCAGCTGGTGCGCGCGGAAGCGGTTCAGCAGGCTGTCGCGGTCGAACACGATCTCGTTGTGCTCCACGCGCCACGAGCGGCGGTTGTCGTCGAGCAGGGCGATCATCTTCTCGAACTCGTCCAGGGTCTGGCGCTCCAGGTCCCAGTTGCGGGCCAGGGTCGCCTTCTGCTGCGGCCGCGACTTGATCGCGCCCTCGACCATGCGGTCCTTCTGCTGATCGCTCAGGTCGAGCGAGCGGATGGTGACGGGCACGTCGGCCAGCAGCCGCTGGTTCTGCTGGCTGTACTTCTGCACCACGCGCTGCGATTGCTCCAGGATCAGCCGGCTTTCCACCATGCCGCGATCGCGCGCCAGCCGGTTGGGGATGAAGAGGTCGGACAGCCGCACCTCGTCCAGCTCCTTCATGTAGGCGCGGTACTGCGCCACCCGCTGTCCCAGGATGATCTTGACGCCGCGCTCGATCTCGCCGTACACGCCGCGCGCCTTGGGCGTGGCGTCGATGTTCGGCACGTCGCCGGGCGGATGGTCGGGCGCGTTGAGCGCGGCGCGCATCCATTCGCCGGTGCGGCGGATCTCGGCCAGCGCGGTGGCCTTCTGCGTTTCGCGATAGGCCGACAGGCCGGCCAGGACGGCGGCCGCGGCGGCCAGCACCAGGCCCGTGGCGAACGTGGCGCGCATGCGATGCAGCGGCGTGCGAAAGCGCTTGAACAGCGACAGGACCAGGATCACCAGGGCGGCGGGCAGCAGCAGCGCGATGGCGCTGCCGACCGCGCCGCCGACGCGGTAGCTCATCGATTCGGCCGGATCGGCGACGCCGGCCGCGCCGTCGGACTTGAACATCAGCGCCAGCAGCCACAAACCGATGTACAGGATCCAGGTCCACGTCCGCAGGGCGCGGCTGGGTCGCGCGGATTCGGGCGTTGCCGATGTCGCGAACGGCATCGGCGTGCCGGCGCCTTCCGGGTTCAGGGTGGGTTCTCTACGCGTTTCCACGGCGGGCGGCAGCCACGAAATATTTAGCCGCAGATGTTACCGTGAGGGCTTTTCAGGTGCAATGCGGATCGCGCCGCCAGGCCACCCAGGTGCCCTCGCCCTCGAAATGATGGATACCGCGCTTGGCCACGGCCAATCCCTCGCGCAGGGCCTGCACGTCCAGTCCCGGCATGTGCCGCAGCAAGGCCGGGGGCAGGGCGGCCAGGTCGAGATGTTCCTGGCCGAACGCCACCGCCATCAGCGAGCCTTCGTCGTGGACCCGGACGTACCACAGGCCTTCCATGTAGTCGCCCACCCACGGGTCGGGAAACAGCGCCTCGGTGAACTGGAAGCCGAATTCGTCGATGGCCTCCCAAGGCCAGAACTGGCGCCGGCCGCCCGTCGCTTCGTCGCCCATGGCGCGGGTGAAGCCGCTGTCATCGAAGCGGATGGTTTCGGCGTAGGGATCGGGCGGCGCGGGCGGGCCGGTGAGCAGCCGTTTGAGCAGGGACCACATGGCGGCAAGGGGGCACTCGAAAGAGGACAGCGGGCAGTGTAGCGGCGCGGATTGCTGCCGCAATGTTACAAGCATTGATCCACGTCAACGCCCGGCCTCGGCACGCCAGTTAGGGTAGATGTTTTTTCCTGACGGGTCGCCGGCGACTGGCCGGCCGCCGTGGCTCGGACCTCACGCGCAGCAAGGATTGCAACGATGACAGACAAGAACCCGCAAGCTTCCGTATCGCCCGGCGAGAACAAGGACGATACCTCCGCGCCGCGCGCCGCCAAGCGCACCGCCGCGCCGCGCAAGACCACGCGATCCGCCCCGGCCGCCAAGCGCACGCCGGCCGCGGCGCGGTCCGCCAGCGGCGCCGCGACGCCCAAGTCCACGCGCGCCGCCCGCGCCGACAAGCCGGCCAAGTCCGCCCAGCCGCCGGCGGCCACGCTGGCGACCCCGGCCGGCTTGCCCGCCATCGAGCCGGCGATCCAGGCGCGCAAGCGCGTCAATGCGCGGGAAGTCGCCGCGCGCCAGGAGACCTCGGCGGTGCTGGCCGACATCGCTCGCCGCTACCAGGTCGGCGAATCGGGCGAGGCCCATGCGGCGTTGCGTTCGGTGATCGAGGAACTGTCGCCCGACGACGCGGTGGCGGTGCATCGCGCGCTGCTCGAAGCCAACGTGCAGGCGCCGGCCGTGCGCCGCAATCCCGACGAGGAACTGGCGACCGACTGGCGCGAGGGCATCTATCCGTACCGCCACCGCATGCTGCGGCGCAATTACGAAAAGCAGAAATACGCGCTGCAGGTCGAACTGCTCAAGCTGCAGGCCTGGGTCAAGGCCACCGGACAGCGCGTGGTGATCCTGTTCGAAGGCCGCGACGCGGCGGGCAAGGGCGGCACCATCAAACGCATGATGGAACACCTGAACCCGCGCGGCGCGCGCGTGGTGGCGCTGGAAAAGCCGTCCGACACCGAACGCGGCCAATGGTATTTCCAGCGCTACGTGCAGCACCTGCCCACCGCCGGCGAGATCGTGATGTTCGACCGCTCCTGGTACAACCGCGCCGGCGTCGAGCGCGTGATGGGCTTCTGCTCGCAGGAGGAATACCTGCAGTTCCTGCGCCAGGTGCCCGACTTCGAGCGTCACCTGGTCACCAGCGGCATCCACCTGGTCAAGTTCTGGTTCTCGGTCAGCCAGGAAGAGCAGCGCCGCCGCTTCCTGCAACGCAAGGTGCATCCGCTCAAGCAATGGAAGCTGAGCCCGGTGGACCTGGCCTCGCTCGACAAGTGGGACGACTACACCCGCGCCAAGGAAGCGATGTTCGCGCACACCGACACGGCCGACGCGCCGTGGATCGTGGTGAAGTCGGATTGCAAGAAGCGCGCGCGCCTGAACGCCATGCGCTACGTGCTCAGCCGCCTGCCGTACGAAGGCAAGAGCGGCGCCCCGGAACTGGCGCTGGATCCGTTGATCGTGGGGCGGGCGCTGTAGCGCTGTCGCTTTGCCGTGGCCGGCGCGCCGGGTCTGCCCGGGCCCGGGCGCGGCAGCGTTTCACTTGCCCCGCATCTGGTCGATCAGGCGCCGGTCGCGCTTGGTCGGCCGGCCGGCGGCGATGTCCAGCGCCGGCTCGGGCGCCAGCCGCCGCATCTCGGCCGCGCGTTCGCGCGCGGCGGCGCTTTCCGGGGTTTCCTCGTACAGCTGGCGCGCCACCGGCGCCGGGCCGCGCGCGCCGCTGACGGCGACCACGCGCACCTGGATGGGCGGGTCTTCCTTGCGGATGCTGATCACGTCGCCGGGGCCGACCTCGCGCGCCGGCTTGGCGGGCTGGCCGTTGACCTGCACGCGGCCCTTGCCGATTTCGTCCACCGCCAGGCTGCGCGTCTTGTAGAAGCGCGCCGCCCAGAGCCATTTGTCGAGCCGTATCCTGTCCATCGTCATTGCCGCCATCAATCGGGTCGTCAGGCGGACATGATAGCGGGTCGCGTCAGCGCGGCACTTCGCGCAGCAGCGCGGCGAAGGCGCTGGCCGGCAGCGCGCGGCTGAACAGGAAGCCCTGCATCGCGTCGCAGCCTTCCTCGATCAGCATCTGGCGCTGCGCCTCGGTCTCGACGCCCTCGGCCAGCGTGCGCATGCCCAGCGAATGCGCCAGCCGCACCACGCCGCGGATCACGGCGGTGGCGGTCGGCACCTTGCCCAGCGCCCAGACGAACGACTGGTCGATCTTGAGCGTGTCGATCGGCAGCCGCACCAGGTACGCCAGGCTCGAATAGCCCGAGCCGAAGTCATCCAGCGACGCCGAGATGCCGGCCTCGCGCAGCGCCGCGAGAATGCCGGAGGCCTTCTCGACGTCGCTCATCAGCGAATTCTCGGTGACCTCCACGTCCAGCAGCGTCGGCGGCACGCCGTGCACCTGCGCCAGGCGCACGATGGTGTTGGCCAGGTCGGGCGCCACCAGCTGGCGCGCCGACAGGTTGAACGAGATGCGCGGCACCGGCAGGCCCTCGCCCAGCCATTCGCTGATGTGCAGGCAGGTGGCGTTGGCCACCCATTCGGTCAGCGCCGACTCCATCGGCGAATCCAGGATCACGTCCAGGAACGCGGCCGGCGCCAGCAGGCCGCGGGTGGGATGGCGCCAGCGCAGCAGCGCCTCGGCGCCGCACAGCGAGCCGTCGTGCATGCTGATCTGCGGCTGGAAGTGCAGCTCGAACTGGTTGTTGGCCAGCGCGCCCTGGATGTCGCCGCGCAGCGACAGGCGCGCGCCCAGCCCCTGCATCAGCTCGCGGTGATAGACCCGCACCTGGAAGCGGCCGGCCGACTTGGCCGCGTACATGGCCGCGTCGGCATAGTTCAGCAGCATCTCGGCCGATTCGCCGGGCGAGTTCATCAGCGCGATGCCGATGCTGGCGCCCAGCGAGACCGAGCGGCCGTGGATGTCGCTCGGCGTCGACAGCGCATTCAGGATCGAATTGGCCAGGGCCTCGGCCGCGCGCTCGTTGGTGCCGCGCAGCACCAGCAGGAATTCGTCGCCGCCGACCCGGGCGCAGAAGATCGCGGGCGTGAGGAACTTGCGCAGCCGCTCCGCCACGTCGCACAGCAGCAGGTCG
Source organism: Achromobacter sp. 2789STDY5608615 (assembly GCF_001298995.1). Taxonomy (NCBI): domain Bacteria; kingdom Pseudomonadati; phylum Pseudomonadota; class Betaproteobacteria; order Burkholderiales; family Alcaligenaceae; genus Achromobacter; species Achromobacter sp. 2789STDY5608615. The sequence continues at coordinate 19,225 of NZ_CYTY01000047.1, read as the reverse complement.
CCCTCGGCGTGGCCGAAGGCGTCGTTGACTTCCTTGAAGCGGTCCAGGTCCAGGAACAGCACCGCCAGGGTCGGGCCCTGCGCGGCCAGCGCCTGCTCGGCCTCGGCGATGGCGGTGGACAGCGTGTCCATGCACTGGCGCCGGTTCGGCAGGCCGGTCAGGTAATCATGGGTGGCCTGGTACCTGAGCTGGGCGGTCTCCTCGCGTTCGCGCGAGACGTCGCGGAACAGCACCGCCAGGCCGCCCTCGTGCGGAAAGGCGCGGGCCTCGAACCAGCTGGCCAGCGGCGCGTAGTAGCCGATGTGCTGCGCCGGGCGGCCGGTCTGCATGGCGCCGCGACAGGCATCGTAGTAGCCGGTGCCGACCAGGTCCGGACAGCTGTCCCACAGGCCGTGTCCCACGAGGTCAAGCCTGCTGCGTCGCAGCAGGCGTTCGGCGGCCGGGTTCAGGTAGCGCACGCGCCAGTGGCGATCCAGCGACAGGAAGCCGTCGGCCAGACCGTCGAGCGTGGCGCCGTCGGCGCCGGCCGCGAGGCGGGCGTCGGCGGGCGGGAGGAAGGAGGAAGGCTCGTTGCTGTCGTGGTTCATCTCGCTGCGGATTTCCCTGAGCACGCTTGAAGTGCTGTTGTATCGCATCGGAGAGCCGCCGTAAAACCAAAAAAAAGGACGCCCCGAGGGGCGTCCAAGACCGGCATTCCGGTTGTCGGGCGGCATGCGCCCGGCAGTACTCAATCCAGTTTCAGATCGGCTTCCTTGACCACGCGCTGCCACTTGGCGATCTCGGCGCGGCGGAAGGTGTCGAGTTCGGCGGGCGTGGAGCCGATGGGCTCGGCGCCGATGCCTTCGAGCTGCTCGGCGATCTGCGGGTCCTTCAGCACCTTGGCCAGCGCCTGGGAAACCTTGTTGACGATTTCCGGCGGCGTGCCGGCCGGCGCGAACACCGCGTTCCACTCATACGTCTCGTAGCCGGGCACGCCGGATTCGGCGATGGTGGGCAGGTCCGGCGCCGCCTTGGAGCGTTCCGAGCCGCCCACGGCGATCGCGCGCAGCTTGCCGTTCTTCACGTGCTGCCAGGCCGAGCCCATGCTGGCGAACATCACCGGCACCTGGCCGGACATGACGTCGATCATGGCCGGGCCGCCGCCCTTGTAGGCGACGTGCTGCAGCTGGGTCTTGGCCAGCAGGTTGAAGAGTTCGCCGGCCAGGTGCTGGGCCGAGCCGGGGCCGGCCGAGGCGAAGTAGACGTGGTCCTTGCTGCCGGGCTGGCCCAGGCGGATCAGGTCGGCCACGGTCTTGACCTCGTACGACGGGGTCACCACCAGCACGTTGGGCACGCGCAACAGCAGCGACACCGGCGCGAACGCGGTCAGGGTGTCGAACTGCATCTTGGAATGCAGCGCGGGGTTCTGCGCGTGGTTGGATGCGTCCAGCATCAGCGTGTAGCCGTCGGGCTGGGCCTTGGCGACCACGGCGCCGCCGATCATGCCGCCGGCGCCGCCGCGGTTTTCGATGACCACCGGCTGGCCCAGTTCAGCCGCCAGCTTGGGGCCGATCAGGCGGGCCACCACGTCGACCGTGCCGCCGGGCGGGTAGGTCACGACCAGCGTGACGGCGCGCTCGGGGTAGGCGGCGGCAGCGGTGCCGGCGGCGCCAGCCAGCAGACCGGCGGCAGCCAGCAGGCTGGCGCGGCGCGCGAGGCGTTGGAACAGAGGGGTCATTGGAATTCTCCTTGGAATTGGAACAGCCGCAACGGTGTCTCGGCGAGTACGGCGCGCCGTTGCGTGGGGTCGTCGATCCAGTCGTCCAGCCACTGCGTTGCCGCGGGGTAGGACGCCAGGTGGCGATGCTCGGTGTGGGGCCAGTCGCTGCCCCACATGAGGCGGGCGGGCGTGTAGGCGTCCAACAGTTGCCGCGCGGCCTCGCGGCCGGCGCTGGCACAGGCCGCCCCGGTCCAGTTGCGGTAGGGCGCGGACAGCTTGACCCAGACCTGGCTGCTGGCGGCCTGCCGCAGCAGGTAGCCGAAGCCGGGGTCGGCCACGCCGAGGGCCGGGTCGGGACGGCCGAAGTGATCCACCACCACGCGGCAGCCGGCCTGCAGCAGCGCCGGCATGATATCGGCCAGGCGCGCGGCCTGCACGTGGACCTCGACGTGCCAGCCGAGCGCATTGACGCGCGCCAGCAGGGATTGCCACGCCGGCGTGCGCGGGTCGGGCAGGGCCAGGCCGATCAGGTTGAGCCGGATGCCGACCACGCCGGCCGCGGCCAGGGCCTGCAGCCCGGCGGCGTCGATCGCGGGGTCCACCACCGCCACGCCGCGCAGCCGCGTCGGCGCGGCGCGCAGCGCCTGTACCAGGTGGCTATTGTCGGTGCCCAGGAAGCTGGGCTGCACCAGCACGCCATGCGACAGCCCGTGCGCGTCCAGCAGGCCCAGGTATTGGGCCAGCGGGGCGTCGTAGTCCGGGGTGTGGCGGCGTGTGTCCGCCAACGCCAGGCCCTGCAGGAAGACGTGGGCGTGGCTGTCGACGGCGGGGCCGGTGACGGAGGGGGGCAAGGCAGTCTCCTGGGCGGGGTCCGTGCCCCGCGCGTTATGTAAGGTTCTGTAAACGGCATTCTAGGGAGACAGGGTATAGTTTTCCATTCTGGAAAATTGCTTTATTTATATTGGATTGATATGGAAACCCGGCATTTGCGCTACTTCCTGGCGGTGGTGGACCACGGCAGCGTCAGCCGCGCCTCCGAATGGCTGGGCATCGCCCAGCCGGCGTTGAGCCAGGCCCTGGGACGCATGGAAAAGGACCTGGGCGTGCGCCTGTTCGAGCGCTCGCGCCAGGGCACCACGCCGACCCCCGCGGCCCAGGCCATCCTGGAGGACGTGCGCGCCAGCGTCGCGCGCATCGACGCCGCCGCGCGCCGGGCCCGCGAGATCGGCCGCGGCAGCGCCGGCCAGCTGACGGTGGGGCTGGTGTCGTCGGCGCTGTTCGACACGCTGCCGCGGGCCCTGCGCGAGATGCGGCGGCAAGCGCCCGGCGTGCGCGTGATCCTGCGCGAGATGAGCAACGCCGAGCAGGCCGAGGCGCTGCAGACGGGCGAGATCGACATCGGCCTGATGCATACGCCGGTGGCCGTGGGCGGCCGCATGCGCGAGCGCCAGCTGCTGCGCGACCGGCTGGTGGCGGCCGTGCCGGACGAGTTCGACGTCGCCGCCGATGGCCAGGTCTCGATGGCGCAGATCGCGCAGGCCGGCCTGGTGATGTATCCGCAATCGCAACTGCCGGCGTTCTATGCCGACATCCTCGACGCCATGCGCAAGGGCGGCCATGACGCCCACGTGGCGCAGGAGGCCAACCGCACCCTGACCGTGCTGGCCTGCGTGGCTGGCGGCTGCGGCGTGGCGCTCTTGCCCAGCTGGATCCGCTCGATGGATTTCCGCGGCGTGCGCTTTTGCGAAGTGCGCGACGGCGAGCGCCTGCCCAGCTTCGACCTGAGCGCGATCTGGCCGGCCCGTTCGGTGCCGACGCTGGCCGACCTGTTCGCCAACCTGGACCTGGCCGGCCACTGACGCGCCGCGCCAATCACTGCCAGATCCTCGAACATTTCCCGGCGCCTTTCCGGGATCTTTCATGACGCCTTCAGTTACGCCGGAGAACACTTAAGCCACGCTTAAGACGGCGTTTGCGCCGGAACCGCGCCGCCCCGGCCGTTCTAACCAGAAACGGCATCAGAGGGGTGGCTCATGGATCTGAACTGGCAGCAACAGCTGTGGGAAAGCGCGCTCTGGCTGGCGCGCGCGTTCGGCATCAGCGTGGTCGCGCTGGCAGTGGCGACGCTGGCGCTGGCGCGCTGGACCGACTGGGGGCGCAAGTTCTGGCGCCTGGCCTGGCCCTACCTGACGCCGCGGCGCAGCTGGCGCCCGCTGCTGACGCTGGCCGCGCTGTTGTTCCTGGCGATGTTCTCGGTGCGCATGACCGTGCTGTTTTCGTTCTGGTACAACGGCTTCTACAGCGCGCTGCAGGCGCTCGATCCGAACGCGTTCTGGTGCTTCCTGGGCATCTTCTCGGTGCTGGCCACGGTGCACGTGATCCGCACCCTGATCGACAGCTACGCCGGCCAGGCCTTCGACATCCACTGGCGGGTCTGGCTCAACGACAGCCTGACGCGCGACTGGCTCGGCGCGCGCGCCTACTACCGCGGCCATTTCGTCGGCGAGCCGGTCGACAACCCCGATCAGCGCATCGAGCAGGACATCGCCCTGTTCGTGACCGGATCACGCTCGCTGGCGATCGGCGCGTTGAGCGCCGTGGTGTCGCTGGTGGCGTTCACCGGCATCCTGTGGAACCTGTCCGGCGCGCTCGAGGTGGCGGGTGTCGAGATCCCGCGCGCCATGGTGTTCATGGTGTATGTGTATGTGCTCGTCGCCACCTTGTTCGCGTTCCGCATCGGCCGGCCGCTGATCCTGCTGAACTTCCTGTCCGAGCGGCTCACCGCCAACTTCCGCTACGCCCTGCTGCGGCTGCGCGAGAATGCCGAAAACGTGGCCTTCTATCAGGGCGAGGAAGTCGAGCGGGTGACGTTGTGGGCGCGCTTCTCGGCCTACATCGCCAACCTGTGGGCGCGGGTGTACCGGGGTCTGAAGTTCGACGGCTTCAACCTGGTGGTGAGCCAGGTGGCCGTGGTGTTCCCGTTCCTGTTGCAGGCGCAGCGCTTCTTCAGCGGCGCGATCAAGCTGGGCGACGTCATGCAGACCTCGCAGGCGTTCGGCCAGGTGCAGGATTCGCTGTCGTTCTTCCGCACCTCGTACGATTCGTTCGCGCAGTACCGCGCCACGCTCAACCGCCTGGCCGGCTTTCTCGACGCCAACGCGGCGGCGCGCGAGCTGCCGGCGATCGCGGCGCTGCCTTTGCCGGACGCCATGGAAATCAGCGGACTGGACGTGTCGCGTCCCGATGGCCGCGCGCTGCTGCGGCAGTTGGATCTGGCGCTGCATCCGGGCCAGGCCCTGCTGATCAAGGGGCCGTCGGGCAGCGGCAAGACCACCCTGCTGCGCGCCCTGGCGGGCCTGTGGCCCTACGCGCAGGGCACGGTGCGGCGGCCGCAGGGCGCGGCCGCGCTGTTCCTGTCGCAGCGTCCCTATCTGCCGCTGGGCAAGCTGCGCGATGCCGTGGCCTATCCCGGGCATGCGCGGGCCGGCGACGACGCGCGCCTGACGGCGGCCCTGCGGGCGGTGAATCTGGGGCATCTGGCGGCGCGGCTGGACCACGAGGCCGACTGGTCGCGCATCCTGTCGATCGGCGAGCAGCAGCGCGTGGCGTTCGCGCGCGTGCTGTTCAACCGGCCGGCCATCGTGTTCCTGGACGAGGCCACCTCGGCCACCGATGAAGGGCTG
>NZ_CYTY01000047.1:0-13576 GCF_001298995.1 Achromobacter sp. 2789STDY5608615 | reverse complement strand
GGCGCGGGCGGCGCCCGTCGTGCGCGGATGTCGCTCAGGTGCCGACGCGCAGCGGGCCGGTCAGCTTGCGCAGCGCCGCGATCACGCTTTGCGCGGTGATGCGGCCGGTCTTCGGGTTGGCCGACGGGATGTTCTGGATTTCCATCGAGAACGAGGCGGAGTCGGACACCACTTCGACGCGGTGCACGTTGCGCTCGAGCGACGGATCGGCCCAGATCTCCAGCGTGGTGCGGTCCGGGCCGATGCCGGCCAGCGATACGCTCACCGCCACGTTCAGGTTGGCCGGGAAGCCCACCGCCGCTTCGCGCGGCGAACCGCGGAAGATCAGGCGCGGCTCGGTGATGCCGTCGATGTCGATGTTGTTGTCGGTCAGGTAGGGCGCGCCCAGCAGGCCGCGCACCGGCTTGCGCGTGATCATCGTGACCGAGTGGATCTCGCCTTCGGCGGCGGCGGTGATCGCGTCCAGGCCCAGGATGGCGCCGGACGGCACCAGGATCTGGCCGTGGTGGCGGCGCGCGACCTCGATCAGGTCGTCGTGGCGCAGCAGCGCGCCGGAACTCAGCACCACCAGCTTCTTGCCGGCCGTGAGCACCGGCTCGGCCAGTTCGCGGAACACGGCGGCGGGGGCGCATTCGACCACCACGTCGCAATGGTCGGCCAGTTCGCCGATGGTGGTGAACACCGGCTTGGCGTTCCGCCAGGCCACCGCGGGCGCGGCCTGGGGATCGCGCACGGCCACGGCGGCCAGCGTCAGGCCGGGCAGGCCGGCATCCAGGGATTGCGCCACGGCCTGGCCGATGGCGCCGAAGCCGGCGATGCCGACGCGGTAGCTGTTCATGGAAGATTCCGGAGAAGGGGCGCGAGGCGCCGTCAGGTTCGCGGGCCGGCCGGCGGCAGCGTGGCCGGCCAGGGTCGGCGGTCACTGTAGCGAGGGGCCGGGCGGGCGTCAATCATCGCGGGGCTTACACTCGCGGTCTGTGCCATGCATTCATCGCCAAGGAGAAGGGTCATGCGAATTTCCGCCGAAACCCCCGACGACATCGACGCCATCTTCGCGTTGACCCAGCAAGCCTTCCAGGACCATCCCCACAGCCAGCAGACCGAGGGCTACATCATCGACGCGCTGCGCGCGGCCGGCGCGCTGACGCTGTCGCTGGTGGCGCGCGAGGACGGCAGGGCCGTGGGTCACATCGCCTTTTCGCCTGTCGCGATCAGCGACGGCGCGGCGGATTGGTATGGGCTTGGGCCGGTGGCGGTGCTGCCCGCGATGCAGGGGCGCGGCATCGGCGCGGCCCTGATCGAGGCTGGCCTGGCCGCGCTCAAGGCGCGCGGCGCGGCCGGCTGCGTGGTGATGGGCGATCCGGCGTACTACACGCGCTTCGGCTTCGCGGCGACGCCGGCCCTGACCTACCCCGGCGTGCCGCCGGAGTACTTCATGGCGCAGGCGTTCACCCAGCCGGCGCGGGGCGAGGTGGCGTACCACGCGGGCTTCGCGGCTACCGGGCCGGCGGCGTGAATTCCGGTCCCGTGTAGTCGGGCGCGACCGCGATCTCGCCGCGCGCCAGCCGCGCAGACCAGTCGTCCAGCGCGCGGCGTTCCTCCGCGCTGACGTCCGCGCCCAGCGCCAGCCGCAGCGATGCGCCCGCTTCCAGGCCGAAATGCGTGACCGCGCCGACCCGCAGCGCGCCGGCGGCGTGATCGGCCGCGGCCCGTTCCACGCACAGCCCCGAGTCGGCCAGCGCCGACGCCAGGTACACGGCCGGATCGCGCGCCACCCAGTCCAGCACATTGCCGATCTGCCACAGGCCATGGCGGCGGCAGGCGCGGCTGATGCCGTCGCGGCCGCCGTCCATCATCGCGAACACCACGCGGGCGCCGTCGGCCGCCAGCGCGTCGGTCCAGGCCTCGGCCAGCGCCGGGTCGTGCTGGTTGCCGCAGAAACCCGTCAGCGGATCCTGCCCGCGCACGCGGCGCACGCCATCGGCATAGGCGGCGCGGCCCTTCAGCCCCGGCCGCACGCGTTCCCCCGACAGATGCGCGGCGCCGCCGCGCAGGCCCGCCAGCACGCCGGCCAGGAAGGCCGTGTGCTCCTGCAGGATTTCATACGAGGCGACATTGGCCGCATGATGGCTGCCCTGGGTGATGGCGAACTGGGTGCGCGGAAAGCGCGGCGCAACCCGCGCCACTGGCGCATCGCCCTGGCCGCCATGCACGATGACCAGGTCCGGCGCGGCGGCGCACAGGTCCGCGAGGCGCGCGGCACGCGCGTCGGGGTCGTTGGCCGTGATCCATTCCACCTGCAACGGCTGGCCCGCGCGCGCGGCGCGCGCCGCGCCTTCGACGGCGGCTTCGTTGAAGCCGCCGCGGCCGGGTTGGCCGAACAGCGCCAGCAACCGGCGCGCGCTCACAGGCTGGCTCCGGTGGCGCGCACCACCGGTCCCCAGGCCTCGGCCTGGCGCCGCACGAAGTCGGTGAATTCGCTGGATGACTTCTGCGCCAGCACGAAGCCCTGGCCTTCCAGCTTGGCGCGGATCTCCGGGGTGCGCAGCACCTGCGTCAAGGCGTTGTAAAGGCGTTCGCTGACGGCGTCGGACAGGCCCGCCGGGCCCGACAGGCCGACGAAATTCTCGGCCACCAGGCCGGGATAGCCCAGTTCGCCCACCGCCGGAATCTCCGGCGCCTGCGGCACGCGCTGCGCGGTGGTCACGGCCAGCAGGCGCAATTGGCCGGTGCGCAGGAACGGCAGGTTCTGCGGCAGCGCATCCACCGCGAAGCGGATCTGTCCGCCCAGCAGGTCGTTGCGCATCGCGCCCGAGCCCTTGTAGGGAATGTGTTCGAGCCGCGCGCCGGTCTGGCGCGCGTACAGTTCGCCGACGATCTGGCCGACCGACGCCAGGCCGCCGCTGCCGTACTGCACCGGCGCCGGCTGCGCCTTGATCCACTCGGTCAGTTGCGCGAAGGTCTCGACCGGCACCGACGGATGCACCACGAACGCGGTCGGCACCGCGCCCAGGTAGGCCACGTGGCGGAAGCTGGCCAGCGGGTCGTAGTTGTGCTGCGGCATCAGCGCGGGCGAGATCGACAGCGGCGCCGAGTTCGACATCAGCAGGGTGTAGCCGTCGGCCGGCGCCTGCGCCACCTGCGTCGCGCCGATGGTGGAACCGGCGCCGGGACGGTTGTCGATGACGATCGATTGCCCCAGCAGGTCGCCCAGCGCCGGCGCGATGACGCGCGCGGCGATGTCGCTGGCGCCGCCCGGCGGAAACGTCACCACCAGGCGGATGGGCCGTTCGGGCCAGGCGGCGGCGCGCGCCCGGCGCGGACGCGCAAGCGGCAGGGCCAGCGTGCTGGCAAGCAGGAATCGGCGGCGGGAGATCGGCATGGCGGGTCGGCGCTTTGGCGGCAAAGGGCCGTACTGTAGGAAACCATGCCGTCCGCCACAAAGACTTTATGGCGGTTTGCTTATGCCGGGCGCTAGCTGCCTTGTTTGGCCTTGGCCATGTAGTCCACCGTCAGGTTCGACAGCGCCCGCACGCCGTTGATCAGGCCCGATTCGTCCACGTAGAAACGCGGCGAATGATTGGGCGCGGCCGTCTCGGGATCGACGTCCTTGGGCGTGACGCCGAGATAGAAGAACATGCCCGGCACCTTCTCCTGGTAGAACGAGAAGTCCTCGGACGCCGTCGACTTGGGTTGCAGGCCGTAGTTGCCTTCGCCCGCCACGCGCCGCAGCGTCGCGCCCATTTCCTCGGTCAGGCCGGGGTTGTTGACGGTGGCGTTGTAGAGCTCGACCACCCGCACGTCCGCCTTGGCGCCCGCGCTTTGCGCGATCTGCGTGGCGGTGCGCGCGATGCGCTGGTGGATGTCCTTCTTCATGCCCTCGTCATACGTGCGGATGGTGCCCGTCATGGCGACGCTGTCCGGCACGATATTCATGCGGTTGCCGCCGTGGATGGCGCCCACGGTGATGACGGCCGGCTCCAGCATGCTGTTGATCTGGCGGCTGGGAATGGTCTGCAGGCCCAGGATGATCTGTGAGCTGACCACGATCGGGTCGATGCCCGACCACGGCCGCGCGCCGTGCGTCTGCTTGCCGGTGACGTCGATCCAGAACTGGTCGGCGGCGGCCATCGCCGGGCCGCTGCGCCACGACAGCTTGCCCACCGGATAGCTGCTGGAGACATGCAGCCCGAAGATCGCGTCGACCTTGGGATTGTCCAGCACGCCTTCCTGCACCATCATCTTGGCGCCCCAGATATTCTTGCCGTCCGGCTCGAAGTCGGCCGGGCTTTCCTCGGCCGGCTGGAAGATGAACTTGACGCTGCCGGGCAGCTGGTCCTTCATGCCGGCGAGCACTTCGGCGGTGGCCATCAGGATGGCGGTGTGGGCGTCGTGGCCGCAGGCGTGCATCACGTCCACTTCCTTGCCCAGGTAGGTGCCCTTGGCCTTGGAGGCGAACGGCACGTCGACCTGTTCCTTGACCGGCAGCGCGTCCATGTCGGCGCGCAGCGCCACCACCGGGCCGGGCTTGCCGCCCTTGAGCAGCGCCACCACGCCGGTGCCGGCCACGCCGGTCTTCACTTCCATGCCGAGCGCGCGCAGATGGTCGGCCACCAGCTTGGAAGTGCGCGTTTCCTGGTTGCCCAGTTCGGGGTGCTGGTGGATGTCGCGGCGCCAGGCGATGAGCTTGTCCTCGATGGCCTTGGCGCGCTGGTCGATCTGCGCGGCCAGTTCGGGGGCGGGCGCCGGCGCCAGCGGCCCCTGCGTGCCCGGCGCGCTTTGCGCGGCGGCGGCGCCGCTCAGCGCCAGGTGCGCGGCCAGCGCCAACGGCGCCAGGCGGAACAGGATCTTGCGGTGTTGCATGGCATGTCTCCTCTTGGTTGTTAACCTGTTATTGGGCGGAGATCTTACCGGAGCGCATGCACGGCGGCGCGCTTGTTACGCCTGCTTAAGAACGGCGCGATTTGATTCCGGGCGCTGGAATTCCATGCGCTGGAATTCCGCGTCCAGCCTGGGTTCCGTGCGCCCGCCCCGGCATCCATTCATGCCGCTCGCAACACCGGCCGCGCGCCGCGCGTGACCCACAACAGCAGCAGCGCCGCCAGCAGCGAGGCCGCGCCGGCGCCGGCCATGGCGGCATGGAAACCGCCCGCCAGCGCATCGGCGAACAGCGCCGCCACGCCATCGGGCTGCGCCGGCAGGACGTGCTGGGTGACCGCGATGCGCGCCACCGCCTGCGCATCCGGCTGGCCCAGCCGCGTCAGCGCCGTGGCCAGGCCATCGATCGCGCGGCCGCTCATCAACGCGCCGAGCAGCGCGATGCCGATGGTCATGCCGGTCTGGCGCAGCGCGTTCATGGTGGCCGACGCCATGCCCGAGCGCTCGCGCGGCACGGTCGCCATCACCGCCATGCTGGTGGCGGGCACCGACAGCCCCATGCCCAGTCCCAGCAGCACCATCAGCGAGCCCGACAGCGCGTAGGGCGTGTGGGCGTCGAAGCTCATCATGCCCAGCATGGCCGCGCCGACCATGGCGTAGCCGGCGATCATCAGCCGCGGCAGGCCGAAGCGCGGGGTCAGCCGGCCGAACACCGTCGACACGATCCCGGTGGCCACGAATTGCGGCGCCAGCTGCCAGCCGGCTTCCAGCGGTGACAGGCCGCGCACGTGCTGCAGGTAGAGCGAGAAGAAGAACAGGCTGCTGTAGGCGCCGAAGCCCATCACGAACGACGCGAAGTTGGTGCTGGCGAAGCCGGCGTCGCGGAACAGGCCCAACGGCAGGATGGGGCGCGCCACGGTGTGCTCGACCCACAGGAAGGCGATCAGCCCGAGCGCGGCCACGGCCAGCGCGGCGAGGGTGGCCGGCGCCTGCCAGCCGTGTTCGCCGGCGGTGATCAGGCCATACGTCAGCGCGCCCAGCCAGACCACGCTCAGGGCCTGGCCGATTGGATCGAAGGCGGCGTGCTCGGGATGCGCGCTTTCCTGGATGCCCCAGGCGCCCAGCGCGATCGCCACCACGCCCACCGGCAGGTTGATCAGGAAGATGCTCTGCCAGCTGAAGTGCGCCACCAGCAGGCCGCCCAGCATCGGGCCGACGATCAGCGAAATGGCATTGCACGACGCCCACAGGCCGATGGCGCGGGCGCGCTCGGCGGGATCGGGAAAGGCCTGCGTCAGCAGCGACATCGCGCCCGGGATCAGCAGCGCGCCGGCCACGCCCTGCACCGCGCGCCCGGCCAGCAGCAGCGGCAGGTTGTCGGCCATCCCGCAGAACGCCGAGCCCAGCGTGAACAGCGCCACGCCCGCCAGCCACGAGCGCTTGCGGCCGTAGCGGTCGCCCAGCGGGCCGGCCGACAGCATGAAGGCCGACAGGAACAGGGCGTAGGCGTCCACCACCCATTGCAGGCCGGCCATGTCGATGCGCAGCGCCGCCTGCATGGTGGGCAGGGCGACGTTGACGATGCTGATGTCCAGGATGGTGATGAAGCTGCCCAGGTTGACGGCGAACACCAGGGCGCGGCGGCGATTGGGAGTCATGCGGATGGCCGGAAGAAAGGGGATGACCGCATTCTAATAAATGACTGACCGTCGGTCAATAAAGAGTGAACGGGCTTCCCCCGGCCCGCGCTGGCGCGCCTACTGCAGCTTGATCCCCAGTTCCTTGATCAGTGGCTCCATCTGCGCGCGATCGGCGGCGATGGTGTCGGCCAGCTCCTGCGCGCTGCCGCCGATCGGAATCATGCCCAGCGTTTCCATCTGCGCCTTCATCGCCGGTTCCTTGAGGATGTCCGCGACCGACTGCTGGATCCGCGCCACGCGGTCGGCCGGCACGCCGGCCGGCGCCATCAGGCCGATCCATGGTTGCGGCGCGTAGTCGCCCATGCCCGACTCGCGCAGCGTGGGCGTGTCCGGCAGGCCGGGAAAGCGCTGCGGGCTGGTGATGGCCAGCGCCCGCAGGCGGCCGCTGTCGATCAGGCCTTTCGAACTGGAGGGGGCATCCAGCCCCACGTCGAGCTGGCCGCCGATCAGGTCGTTCTGCGTCTTGCCGGACGAGGACGACGGGATGTACAGCGCCTTGATGCCGGCGCGCCGGGCGGTCTGCTCCCACACCAGGTGGAAGGCGGTGCCGATCGAGAACGAACCCACCGTCAGGTTGCGCGCCTTGCTCTCGCGCACGAAGTCCTGCCAGGTCTTGATGGGGCTGTCGCTGGGCACGATGAAAAGGAACGGCGTGCGCGCCACCAGCGCCACCGGCTGCAGGTCCTTTTGCGGATCGAACGGCAGGTGGTCGACCGCGAACGGCACGATCGTCACCGACGACGCCACCACCATGCCCAGCGTGTAGCCGTCCGGCGCCGACTTGACCAGCGCGCCGGTGCTGATGATGCCGGACGCGCCGGGCCTGTTTTCCACCACCACCGCCTGGCCCCAGGCGGTGGACAGCTTGCTGGCGAGCACGCGCAGCATCACGTCGACCGGACCGCCCGGCGGATTGGAGACGATGATCTTGACCGGCTTGTCCGGATAGGCCGCGCCGGCGGCGGCGGGCAGCAGCAGGGCGAGCGCGATGGCGAATGGCTTGAGCATTGGTATTCCCCTTGTCGATGTTGGACGCGCCGGGTCATGCGCCCGGCGCGGGACTTCAGGCCAGCCGTTCCAGGTGCGGCGCGGCCGGCCACGCGGGCGTTTCGCCGCGAATGAAAGCGATCCAGGCGCGTTGCGTGGTCTGCGCCAGCGCGGCGGCCTGTGTTGGCGCCAGGCCTTGCAGCATGGGCGCGTCGGCAAAGGCCGCGAGCGTGTCGAAGACGAACGGCAGCTCGATGCAGTGGCAGGCCTGGAAACGGGTCGTGGGCGCCACGTCGAAGCGCGCCAGCCAGGCCTGGCGGCCCTGGGCGGCGGCATCCGCGGCCCACTGGCGCGATGGCGCGCCGAACACCGCCTCGCTGGCGGCCGCGCAGTCGGGGCCGTCGCCGCCGGGAAACGCCGCCATTTCGTCGCGGGTGTAGCTGACCAGCACGTCGGCGCGGCCAGCCGCCTGGCGCAAGGCCGGCGCGATGTCGGCCGGCAGCACCTGGCCATCGAGCACCGGGCCGAACAGGCTGCGGCGGCTGCTTTCGGCCTGCAGGGCCGCGATGACCGCGGGCGCCTGCTGCGCCGCCAGCAGCCGCTCGACCGGCAGCGCGCGGGCGTGTTCGAGCGTGTCGGCGCCGGCGGCGGCCAGGAATGCCTGGCCCAGCGCCGCGGCCTGCGCGCTGCTGCGAAAGCCGCGGCCGAGCGCGGCGCTCTGCAGGATGGCGCGGCCAAAGCGCGGCCGCCGCGCCAGCATGGCGCAGATCGACGAGGCGCCGGCCGACTGGCCCATCAACGTGACGCGGGCCGGGTCGCCGCCCAGGTCCTGGATGTTGTCGAGCACCCAGTCGATGGCGCATTCCTGGTCCAGCAGGCCGACGTTGGCGGTCTCGCCCGGCACGTGCAGCCAGCCCAGCGCGGCCAGCCGGTAGTTCACCGCCACCACCACGACGTCGCCGCGCGCCGCCAGGCGCGCGCCGTTGTACCAGTCGAGCGCGCCGCCGCCGCTTTGCCAGGCGCCGCCATGCAGCCACACCACCACCGGCCGGCGGCGCGCGTCGGCGGCGGGCGTCCACACCGTCAGGTGCAGGCAGTCTTCGGCCTGCGGCGCGTCGAAGTCGCCCATGGCGCCGCGCAGGCGCGAGGGCAGTTGCGGCGCCACGCTGCCGGGACGGGTGGCATCGCGCGGGCCGCGCCAGCGGGCCGGCTGGGGCGGCGCGAAGCGCAGCGCGCCCACGGGCGGTTCGGCATATGGAATGGCGCTGAAGCGGCAGGCGTCGCCGTCGCGCAGTCCGGTCAACCTGCCGGCGCGCAGGTCGGCCTGAACGGTGTCAGTCATGGTCTGGTCCCTTGTCGTCCTGGTTTCCGGCGGACGGCATGCAGGGCCGCCATCCGCTCGGGACTATGGTAGGGACGAAAGGGGGCGGGCAGACATGCCGGTTTCGAACCGGGCCATGCGCAACCCGCATACCCCGTGCCGCGACCGGGGCTGCCGGCCGGGGCTACTTCAGGATGCGCGCATCCATGCTGTTGTCGGCCAGCGCCTGGGCCTGCGCCTGGCTCATGCCCAGGTGCTCGTACAGCGCGTGGAAGTTCTCGGTGACGTAGCCGCCGAAGTAGGCCGGGTCGTCGGAGTTGACCGTGACCTTCACGCCGGCGTCCAGCAGCGACAGGATGTTGTGCTGCGACATGTGGTCGAACACACGCAGGCGGGTGTTCGACAGCGGACATACCGTCAAGGGGATCTGTTCGTCGATCAGGCGCGCCATCAGGCGCGGGTCCTCGGCGGCGCGCACGCCGTGGTCGATGCGCAGCACCTTCAGCAGGTCCAGCGCCTCCCAGATGTATTCGGGCGGGCCTTCCTCGCCCGCATGGGCCACGGCCGGCAGGCCTTCGGCGCGGGCGCGGTCGAAGACGCGCTGGAACAGGCGCGGCGGAAAGCCCTTTTCGCTGCTGTCCAGGCCGACGGCGATGAAGGCGTCGCGGTAGGGCAGCGCCTCTTCCAGCGTGCGCATGGCCTGCTCCTCGGGCAGGTGGCGCAGGAAGCTGAGGATCAGGCCGCTGCTGATGCCGAGCTTCTTGCGGCCGTCTTCGAGCGCCTGGCTGATGCCGTCCAGCACCACCTTGAACGGCACGCCGCGGTCGGTGTGGGTCTGCGGATCGAAAAAGGGCTCGGTGTGCACCACGTTCTGCTCGTGGCACTTGACCAGGTAGTCCCAGGTCAGGTCGTAGAAATCCTGCTCGGTGCGCAGCACGTCGGCGCCGCGGTAGTACAGGTCGAGGAATTCCTGCAGGTTGCCGTAGTTGTAGGCGGCGCGCAGGGCGTCCATGTCCGGCCATGGCAGCGCCACGCCGTTGCGGTGGGCCAGCCGGAACAGCAGCTCGGGTTCGAGCGTGCCTTCCAGGTGCAGGTGCAGTTCCGCCTTGGGCAGGGTGTTGAGCCAGTCGTACATGGGCGCTCCTAAGAAGAAGATTGGATGGCCTCGGCCAGCGTGTCGGCGAAGGCGCGGGCCTGGCGGGTGCTGGGCCGGTCGCGGCGCCAGATGGCCGCCAGCGGCGAGCGCCGCAGGGCGGGACGGGGCGCCAGCACCACCACCTCGCCGCGCGCGGCGCGCACCGCCGCGACGCTGCCGGGCAGCATCCACAGATAGGGTCCGACCGTCAGCAGTTCGCGGCCGAATTCCAGGGATAGGGCGCCGATCATATCCGGAATCGGCAGGCCTTCCCGTAACAGCAGCATTTCCAGCTCGCCGCGGATGCGGCTGCCGGGCAGCGCCGTGATCCACGGGTAGGCGACGCAATCGGCCAGCGTGACCTCGGGCCGTTCGGCCAGCGGATGGGCGGGCGCGCAGGCCGGCACCACGGCGTCTTCCAGCAGGGTGGCCGAGCGGTAGATGCGCGGATCGACCGTGGACGAGAAGCGGCTGATCAGTACGTCCAGCGCGCCGGCGTCCAGGTCCTCGATCAGGCGCTCGTGCGTGCCGATCTCCAGCGTCAGCGTGATGCGCGGATGCCGCTCGCGAAAGCGCGAGGCGGCCTGCGCCACCGGCCAGCCGGCGAACATCGAGAAGCAGCCCACCGTCAGGCTGCCCTCGTCGCCGCGCAACAGCGCCGCCAGGTCGATCTCGGCCTTGCGAAAGCCGGTCAGCAGCTGGCGCGCGTGGCGGCACATGGCCTCGCCCAGCGGCGTACAGCTGGTGCCGCGGGCGGTGCGCTCGAACAGCCGCGTGCCCACCGGTTCCTCGATCTCGGCGATGGCGCGCGACAGGCCCGACTGCGTGCTGTGCAACTGCGCCGCCGCCTTGGACAGGTTGCCCAGCTCGGCGACCGTCAGCACGATCTCCAGGTGCCGGGTGCGGAGTTTTCCTTTGAAGGGCGTCATGGCGGGCGGCAGAGTAGCGATGCGCCGATTATTCTCCGGCGCCGGAGCCTTGGCAACGCGGCGGACGGGTTTCGGTATAGTTGCTCGCCATGGAAACGGAGGGGAGCGGGCAATGACGAGGATGATGGGCGCCACCCTGGGGCTGGCCGCGCGGCGGCTGGCGGCCTTCCTGGCGTTGGCGGCGCTGGCCGGATGCGGCACGTCGACGGTGGACGGGGTCAGGGTCGAGTGGCCGCCCTTCAAGGATGGCGCGGCGCTGGTGCTGCCCTCGGATCCGGCGCAGTGCCCGGACCTGGCCGGCCGCTATCGCGCCGCCGGCGAATTGCGTGACGGCAAGGCCATGGCCGGCGCCGCCGACCTGCAACGCTTCCTGGCCGACACGCTCGGCCTGCCCGGCCTGCGCGACACCGCCGAGCGCGCCTGGCGCCCCACGGCGGCCGCCAGCGTGACCCTGGTCAGCGTCGCGGGCGGCTGGCGCGTCGAGGCCGACGACGGCCTGGGCGGCGGCAGCGCCGACCTGCTGCGGCAACGCGATGGCGCCGCCGATCCCGATGCGCCGGGCGAGAACGTGCCCGGCATCCAGCGCTTCAGCGGCTGTACCCAGGGCCGTTTCTGGATCAGCGCCCGGCGCGACTGGCACCAGTACGAATCGATGGGCATGTACCGCACCATGGCGCTGCTGCGGCCGCTGGCGGGCGGGCTGCTGGTGACCGTGCAGCGCGAGTCGCAGAGCATCGGCCTGCTGCCCTGGTATTCGTCGGATGAGGTCCGCGCGCAATACTGGTTCGCGCCGCGCTAGGAGAGCCGCCTGGACGCCGCCGCCGCCATGTCCGCGCGTTTCGTCTCCGGACCGTTGCGCGGCCATGTGCTCGAGATGGTCCTGACCGGCTGGGCCAGCATGCTGGCCGTGTTCGCCGTTGAATTCCTGACCCTGCTGTACCTGGGCACGCTGCGCGACGAGGCGGTGCTGGCGGCGGTGGGCTTCGGCTCGATGACGCTGTTCACCATCACGTCGATCTGCATCGGCGTGACCGTGGGCGGCGCGGCGCAGGTGTCGCGCGCCCTCGGCGCCGGCGATGCCTTGCGCGCGCGCCGGCTGGCGGCGGCCTCGCTGGTGCTGATGGGCGCGGCCACGCTGCTGTCGGCGGCGGTGTTTCTGCTGGCGATCGGGCCGTTCACGCGGGCGATCGGGCTGGCGCCGGACGTGCGGGCGTTGCTGCTGTCCTATGTGGCCATCACCGCGCCGTTCTCGGTGGCGATGGGCCTGGGCATGATGCTGTCCAACCTGCTGCGCGCCGCCGGTCGCGGACGCCAGTCGATGTGGGTGCTGCTGGCCGGCACCGCCACCGTGGCGGCGCTGGATCCGCTGGTGATTTTCGTGTTCGACGGCGGCATGCGCGGCGTGGCCTGGGCCGGCGGCGTCGGTCGCGTGGCGACGGTGGCGCTGGGCGCCTGGCTGGTGTTCGGGCGCTACCGGCTGGTGGCGCGGCCGGCGCGGGCCAGCCTGCGCGCCGATCTGGCCGCCGTCGGCGGCATCGCGCTGCCGGCCACGCTGAGCGCGCTGGCCACGCCCGCGGCGGTGGTCTTCACCGCCTCCACCTACGCCGGCTTCGGTCCCAGCGTCATGGCCGGCGCGACCGTGGTGGACCGGGTGCTGCAACTGTCGTACTCGCTGTTCTTCGTGCTGCCCGGCGCCATCGGCCCGATCCTGGGCCAGAACCTGGGGGGCGGGGCAGTGGCCGCGGGTGCGGCAGACCGTGCGCATCACGCTCGGCCTGGCGCTGGCCTATGGCTTCGGCGCGGCCACGCTGCTGGCCTTGCTGGCGCCGTGGATTCCCGACCTGTTCCAGGTCACCGGGCCGGGTCGCGACCTGGTGCTGATCTTCTGCCGCTACGCCAGCTTCATCTGGGCGATCAACAGCGTGTTCTTCGTATCCGTGGCGGTGTTCAACAACCTGGGCTACGCCACCTATGCCACCGCCATCGGCTGGCTGCGCGCCACCGTCGGCACGCTGCCGTTCGTGTGGGTCGGCGCCCACTACGGCGGCGCGCAGGGCGTGCTGCTGGGGCAGACCCTGGGCTTCGCCCTGTCGAGCCTGCTGGCGCTGGCGCTCTGCCGGCGGGTGTTGCGCCAGCCACCGGCCAGCCTGGCGCCCGGCCCGGCCTGAGACGGCGCCCCCGCGACGGTTCCGGCCTGGCCAGGGACCGTGCGTCGCGGCCGTTCCGGCATGGCCAGGGGCTGTGCGTCACGGCCGTTCCGGCATCGCCCGCCGGGGAATCCACGGTCCGGCGGCGCCCCGTCCAGGCCATTCGATTTCGGCGCCCGGTCGCGGTACGATCCGGGCTGACTTCGATTTTTCAGGATTGCCATGCGACAGCGTCTCCTTCGCGCCCGAATCGATCCCCTTGCGCGCGCGGTCCTCGCCGCCGCGTTCTGCGTCGCCGCCGTCGGCGCCGCCCAGGCCCAGTCGCCTGCTTCCGCCACCGGCACGCGCAGTCCCGGGGCCCAGCCCGCCACGTCCGGCCCGACGCTGACGCCCAAGCGCAGCTTCGACGATCCGGCCACGCCCGCCGCCGCCCCGGCCGCCGCGCCCGCGGCCGTCCCGGACGATACGCGCGCCGCCCC
>NZ_CYTY01000046.1:30830-41793 GCF_001298995.1 Achromobacter sp. 2789STDY5608615 | reverse complement strand
CGCTCCGGACCGCAATCGTAGCCCCGCCATCCCCCACCGACCCCACCACGCGCGCCTTAAGAACCCAAACCCTGCCCGCTCCCCCACCCACCCAAACTCCCCGAAATAACCTCATATTTCCAAAACCCCCAAACCCCAAAAAAAACCAACCCACACCACATATCCTCATACCCACTAAGTATTTTTCCCAAAGATTTCGCAATGACAGAATCCAATCAACTCATTCGAATCTCGTCGGAAAAACAAGATGTCCTTCACTCGCCACCTGCTCACCGCCACCACCCTCGCCCTGGCCCTGACCAGCACGGCCCACGCCGACACGCAGGAAAAAAAGACCATCACCGTCGGCATCTCCGTCGGCTCCACCGAGAAGATCTTCGACGTCGTCAAGAAGGTCGCCGCCCGTGACGGCCTCGAGATCAAGCTGGTCAAGTTCAACGACTACCAGCTTCCCAACGCCGCCCTGAACGCCGGCGACCTCGACGCCAACGCGTTCCAGCACAAGCCCTTCCTCGACAACCAGATCAAGGCGCGCGGCTTCGACATCGTGCCGGTCGGCCTGACCGTGACCGCGCCGCTGGGCTTCTATTCGCGCAAGATCAAATCGCTCAACGACCTGCCCGAAGGCGCCTCGGTCGGCATCCAGAACGATCCGTCCAATGGCAACCGCGCGCTGCGCCTGCTGGCCGCCTACAAGCTCATCACCCTCAAGCCCGAGGCCGAGGAAAAGAACAACGCCACGCCCTCGGACGTGGTGTCCAACCCGCGCAAGCTCAAGCTGGTGCCGCTGGATGCCGCGCAGTTGCCGCGTTCGCTCGACGACCTGACCGCAGCCTCGATCAACAACGACTACGCCACCCAGGCCGGCCTGGAACCGGCGCGCGACGCCATCGGCCGCGAAGCCGCCAATGGTCCCTACGCCAACATCATCGCGGTGCGCACCAAGGACCGCGACCAGCCCTGGGTCAAGAAACTGGTGGCCGCCTACCAGTCGCCCGAAGTACGCACCTTCATCGACAGCGAATTCAAGGGTTCGCTGATTCCCGCCTTCTGAGCCGGCCTGGCGCCGCGCACGATTCTTCAACGCAACACCGGCCAACCCACATGAGCATCCTCACCCTGGCGGGCAGCCCGTCGCAGCGTTCCCGTTCCTCCGCCCTGCTGCGCCATGCGGCGCAGCTGCTGCGCACGCGCGGGCTGGCCATCAGCGAATTGGGGCTGCGCGACCTGCCGGCCGAAGACCTGGTCGAGGGCCACTACGCCGGCCCGGCCGCGCATGCGCTGCGAGCCCGCGTGGCCGCGGCCGACGCGGTGCTGATTTCGACGCCGGTCTACAAGGCCTCGTTCTCGGGCGGGCTGAAGGCGGTGCTGGACCTGCTGGACGAGAAGGCGCTGGCGGGCAAGGTGGTGCTGCCGATCGCGACGGGCGGAAGCCCGGCCCATCTGCTGGCGCTGGAGTATGGCCTCAAGCCGGTGCTGTCGGCGCTGGGCGCGCGCCACATCCTGGCTGGCGTCTACGCCACCGACAAGCAGGTGCGCATCGATGACGACGGCGCCAGCGTGATCGACGACGAGGTGCGGACGCGGCTGGAGGATTCGGTGGAACGCCTGGCCGAGCAGGTGCGGCCGCGCGGCGTGGTCGTCAACGAAGCATTCGATCTTGGCCGGCTCGCGCTCGCGGGCGGCTTCAGCGTCTGAACCAACCAAGGGGCTTGCATGCGCAGCATCATCTGGATATCGCGTCTTTCCGTCTTCCGCTGGCTGGCGGCGCTGCTGTGCGCCGCGCTGTTGTGGCCCGCCGCGCAAGCGCAGGCGCAGGAGGCCAAGACGCTGCGCATCGGCTTCCAGAAGTACGGCACGCTGACCATCGTGCGCGCCCTGGGCGACCTGGACAAGCGCCTGGCGGCGCAGGGCATCACGGTGAAGTGGACGGAGTTTCCCGCCGGCCCGCAGCTGCTGGAAGGACTGAACGTCGGCTCGATCGACTTCGGCACGGTGGGCGAGGCGCCGCCGGTGTTCGCGCAGGCCGCCGGCGCGGCGCTGGTGTACGTGGGCAACGAGCCGCCGTCGCCGACCAGCGAGGCCATCCTGGTGCCCAAGGACTCGCCGATCAAGAGCGTGGCCGACCTGAAGGGCAAGAAGGTCGCGCTGAACAAGGGCTCCAACGTGCACTACCTGCTGGTCAAGCAGCTGGAGCGCGCCGGCGTGCCCTATGCCGACGTGAACGTGGCCTACCTGACGCCGGCCGACGCCCGCGCCGCCTTCGAGCGCGGGTCGGTCGACGCCTGGGTGATCTGGGACCCGTTCCAGGCCGCGGCCGAGAAGCAGTTGGGCGCGCGGGTGCTGGCCGACGGCGCCGGCGTGGTCAAGAACTACCAGTTCTTCCTGGCGGCGCGTCCCTACGAAAAAGCGCATCCCGACGTGATCCAGATCGTGCTGGAGGAAATCCGCAAGGGCGACCTGTGGGCCCGCGACCATCGCGCCGAGGCCGTGGCGCTGCTGCAGCCGGTGCTGGGGCTGGACAAGGCGGTGGTCGAACTGGCCGCCGAGCGGCTGGCCTACGGCGTGCAGCCGATCACGCGGGAAGTGCTGCAGGAACAGCAGCAGGTGGCCGATGCGTTCCACGCGCTCAAGCTGATCCCCAAACCCCTCAACGTGTTCGACGCCGCGCCGTCGGGCCTGAAATAGACAAGGGCAGGCATTCCATGGACGTCTTCTGGTTCATTCCCACCCACGGCGATTCGCGCTATCTCGGCACCAGCCGCGGCGCGCGCGCGGCCGGCTACGACTATTTCCGCCAGGTGGCGGTGGCCGCCGACACGCTGGGCTACGACGGCGTGCTGCTGCCCACCGGACGCTCCTGCGAGGATGCGTGGGTGGTGGCGTCCAGCCTGATCGGCGCCACGCGCCGCTTGAAGTTCCTGGTGGCGATCCGCCCCGGCGTCAGCTCGCCGCAGTTCTCGGCGCGCATGGCCGCCACCTTCGACCGCCTGTCCGAAGGGCGGCTGCTGGTCAATGTGGTGACCGGCGGCGACCCCGGCGAGCTGGAGGGCGACGGCGTCTTCGTCAGCCATGACGAGCGCTACGCCATCACCGCCGACTACCTGCACATCTGGCGCGGCATCCTGGAGAACAGCCACGAGGCCGAAGGCTACAGCTTCGAGGGCGAGCAACTGGTGTCCAAGGGCGGCAAGGTGATCTACCCGCCGGTGCAGAAGCCCTATCCGCCGCTGTACTTCGGCGGCTCGTCGGAGGCCGCGCACGAACTGGCCGCCGAACAGCTCGATGTGTACCTGACCTGGGGCGAGCCGCCCGAGGCCGTGGCCAGGAAGATCGCCGACATCAAGGCGCGTGCCGCGCGGCACGGCCGCACGGTGCGCTTCGGCATCCGCCTGCACGTGATCGTGCGCGAGACCGAAGGGGCCGCCTGGGCCGCCGCCGACGCCCTCATCAGCCACCTGAGCGAGGACGCCGTGCGCGCCGCGCAGACGGCGTTCTCGAAGATGGATTCCGAAGGCCAGCGCCGCATGGCGGCGCTGCACGGCGGCAAGCTCAACGACGAGCACGGCGGCCGCAAGCACCTGGAGATCTCGCCCAATCTGTGGGCCGGCGTCGGCCTGGTGCGCGGCGGCGCGGGCACCGCCCTGGTGGGCGCCCCCGAGACCGTGGCCGCGCGCATCCAGGAATACGCCGACCTGGGCATCGAGACCTTCATCTTCTCCGGCTATCCGCACCTGGAAGAGTCGTACCGCTTTGCCGAGCTGGTGTTCCCGCTGCTGCCCGGCAAGGGCGGCAAGCAGGTCGGCAACACGGTGCTCACCGGGCCGTTCGGCGAAGTCATGGCCACCGAGCTGGTGCCCAAGGAAGCGGCCAGCTGATGGCCGACGCCCGCAAGCCCGGCGGCTGGCGCGCGGCGCTGGCGCCCTGGCTGGTCCCCGCCCTGATCCTGGGCCTGTGGCAGCTGTCGGCGCAGGCCGGCTGGCTGTCGTCGCGCATCCTGCCGGCGCCGTCGGCGGTGGCGGCGGCGGCGTGGTCGCTGGCGGCGTCGGGCGAGCTCTGGCAGCACGTGCGCATCAGCGCGCTGCGGGCGCTGTGGGGCCTGCTGCTGGGCGGCGGGCTGGGCCTGGCGCTGGGCTTGCTGAACGGTTCCTCGCGCACCGCCGAGACCTTGCTGGACACCACCTTGCAGATGATCCGCAACATTCCGGTGCTGGCGCTGATTCCGCTGATCATCCTGTGGTTCGGCATCGAAGAGACCGCCAAGCTGGCGCTGTTGTCGCTGGGCGTGTTCTTTCCGGTCTACCTGAATACCTTCCACGGCATCCGTTCGGTCGATCCGGCGCTGATCGAAATGGGGCGCTCCTACGGCCTGACGGGCTGGCGTTTGTATCGCGACGTGATCCTGCCGGGCGCGCTGCCCTCAATCCTGGTCGGCCTGCGCTTCGCGCTGGGGCTGGTGTGGGTGATCCTGATCGTGACCGAGACGATCTCGGCGCAATCGGGCATCGGCTACATGACGATGAACGCGCGTGAATTCCTGCAGACCGACGTGGTGCTGCTGGGCATCCTGCTCTACGCGCTGCTGGGCAAGGCGGCCGACACCCTGGCGCGGCTGCTGGAGCGCCGCCTGCTGCGCTGGAACCCGGCCTACCGGCCGGCCTGACCCGCCTTCTTCCACGACGAGATTCCATGGCCAAGATCCAGACCGACCCCGATACCGCACACGCGCCTGCCGCCGGCGCCGCGCCGGCGCGCGCGGCCGACGACATCCCGCGCGCCGTCCAGGCCCTGGCCGATCAACTGGCCGCCACCGCCGTCGAGCGCGACCGCCAGGGCGGCCACGCAGCCGCCGAGCGCGAGCGGATCCGCGCCAGCGGCCTGCTGCGCCTGTCGGTGCCGACCCAATACGGCGGCGCCGGCGCCAGCTGGTCGACCGTGCTGGCGGCGGTGCGCACGCTGGCCGAGGCCGACAGCGCGCTGGCGCACGTGTTCGGCTTCCATCACTTGCAGGTGGCCGGCGTGCTGCTCTATGGCACGCCCGCCCAGCATGACTATTTCCTGCGGCCCACGGTCGAGCGCAACCTGTTCTGGGGCAATGCGCTCAATCCGCTCGACCGGCGGGTGGTGGCGCGGGCCGAGCTGGACGGTTATCGCATCGACGGCGTCAAGAGCTTCAGCTCCGGCTCGGTCGGCTCCGACCTGCTGACCTTTTCCGCTTGGCACAAGGCCTCGGGCACCGCGCTGATCGCCGCGCTGCCGACGCGCGCCGAGGGCATCACCGTCAACCCCGACTGGGACGCGTTCGGCCAGCGCCAGACCGACAGCGGCACCGTGCGCTTCGACCACGTGCGGCTGGAGCCGGTGCAGGTGCTGCAGGCGCCGGGCGTGGATCCCGCGCCGCGCGCCACGCTGCGCTCGCAGGTGGCCCAGCTGATCATGACCAACCTCTACCTGGGCATCGCCCGCGGCGCCTTCCGCGAAGCGCGCCGCTACGTGCGCGACGACGCGCGGCCCTGGTTCGCGTCCGGCGTGCAGCGCCATGCCGACGACCCCTATGTGCAGGAGCGCTTCGGCGAATTCTGGCTGCGGGTGCAGGCGGCGCAGGCGCTGGCCGACGTGGCCGGCCTCAGGCTCGACGCCGCGCTGGCGCGCGGGCCGTCGCTGACCGCGGACGAGCGCGGCGAGGTGGCGGTGGCCGGCGCCCAGGCCAAGGTGCTGGCGCACCGCGCCGCGCTGGAGGTGGGCGACGGCCTGTTCGACGTCACCGGCGCCTCGTCCACCGCGGCGCGCTATGGCTACGACCGCTATTGGCGCAACGCGCGCGTGCACACCCTGCACGACCCCGTGGCCTACAAGATCCGCGACCTGGGCCGCTACGCGCTGCTGGACCAGATTCCCGAACCCACCGCGTATTCCTGATGCGCATGACCTTCACCTTGATTCGCCGATGACCGATCTTTCCTCCCTTCCCGAACTGGCCTCGCTGCCGCAGCCGCTGATCCGGCTGGACGCGGTGAGCAAGTCGTTCGCCACCCGCGCCGGCCGCTTCGACGCGGTGCGCGACGTGTCGCTGTCGATCCGCGCCGGCGACACCTTCGGCATCATCGGCAAAAGCGGCGCCGGCAAGTCGACCCTGCTGCGCCTGATCAACCTGCTCGAACGGCCCGACGCGGGCACGGTGCGGGTCGGCGGCACTGAACTGACCGCGCTCGGCAAGCCGGCGCTGCGCGCCGCGCGCCAGAACATCGGCATGATCTTCCAGCAGTTCAACCTGCTGCAGAACGAGACCGTGTTCGAGAACGTGGCCTTTCCGCTGCGGGTGCATGGCGGCCGTGGCCGCGAGCAGATCGCGGCGCGGGTGCGCGAATGCCTGGAGATCGTCGGCCTGACCGACAAGACCGCCAGCCATCCGGCGCAGCTGTCCGGCGGCCAGAAGCAGCGCGTGGCGATCGCGCGCGCCCTGGCCAGCGAGCCGGCGGTGCTGCTGTGCGACGAACCGACCTCGGCGCTCGACCCCGAGACCACGCGCTCGGTGTTGAGCGTGCTGCGCGACATCAACAAGCGCCTGGGCGTGACCATCGTCATCGTCACGCACGAGCTGGCGGTGGTGCGGGCGCTGTGCCGCCACGTGGCGGTGATGGAGAACGGCCAGGTGCTGGAGCAGGCCGAGATCTCCGGCGCCGGCGTCCACCTGACCTCCGCGCTCGGCCGCGAGCTGATCCGCGAAGCCACCCATCCCTATGAAGAGGTCGCCTGATGCTGGACACCTTTGTGCAATTGCTGCCCGAGCTGGGCGTGGCGGTCGGCCAGACCTTCCTGATGCTGGCGATCGCGCTGGCCGCGTCGATCCTGCTGGGCGGGCCGCTCGGCGTGCTGGTGTTCCTGACCGGCCCGGGCCAGTCGCTCGACCGCCCGCTGGCGCACCGGCTGTTGAGCTGGACGGTCAATACCGTGCGCTCGTTCCCGTTCATCATCCTGCTGGTGGCGCTGGTGCCGTTCACCCGCGTG
The DNA here is from genome assembly GCF_001298995.1 of Achromobacter sp. 2789STDY5608615. NCBI lineage: Bacteria > Pseudomonadati > Pseudomonadota > Betaproteobacteria > Burkholderiales > Alcaligenaceae > Achromobacter > Achromobacter sp. 2789STDY5608615. The sequence continues at coordinate 34,785 of NZ_CYTY01000046.1, read as the reverse complement.
ATCGCCGGCACCTCGATCGGCCCGGTGGCGGCGGCGGTGCCGCTGTCGTTCGCGGCGATTCCGTACTTCGCCCGGCTGGTCGAGCAGTGCCTGCGCGAAGTGCCGCGCGGCGTCATCGAGGCCGCCCACGCCGCCGGCGCATCCGAACTGCAGATCGTGCGCCGGGTGCTGCTGGTGGAAGCGCGTTCCGGGCTGGTGCTGGCCCTGACCGTGCTGGCGGTGAGCTTCCTGTCGTATTCCGCGGTGGCCGGCGTGGTGGGCGGCGGCGGCATCGGCGACCTGGCCATCCGCTATGGCTATTACCGCTTTCAGACCGACGTGATGGTGCTGACCGTGGCGCTGCTCGTGGTGCTGGTGCAGATCATCCAGTTCGCCGGCAATACCGTCGCGCGACGCATCGACAAACGCTGATCCCGAGAGGAACCCCATGTCCGTCAAACGCAATCTCCTGAGCCTGGCGCTGGCCGCCACCGTCCTGTCGCTGTCCGGCGGCGCGCTGGCGGCCGATCCGGCCAAGAAGGAAATCGTCTTCGGCGCCACCGCCGGCCCCTACAGCGACCAGATCAAGCTCGGCATCAAGCCGATCCTGGAGAAGCAGGGCTACACCGTGCGCATCGTCGAGTTCAACGACTACGTGCAGCCGAACTTCGCGCTGGCCCAGGGCGCGCTGGACGCCAACGCGTTCCAGCACATCGTGTACCTGAAGAACTTCGCCGCCAAGAACAAGCTGGAGCTGTCGGAACTGGTCAAGGTGCCGACCGCGCCCATCGCCATCTACAGCCGCAAGTACAAGAGCGTGGACGCCGCGCCCGAGGGCGTGAGCGTGGCGGTGCCGAACGATCCGACCAACCAGGCGCGCGCGCTGGTGGTGCTGCAGGAACTGGGCTGGATCAAGCTGCGTGAAGGCTACGACCCGCTGCAGGTGTCGGAGAAGGACGTGGCCGTGAACGTCAGGAAAATCAAGCTGATCCCGCTGGAAGCCGCACAGCTGCCGCGTTCGCTGGAAGACACCGACTACTCGTTCGTGAACGGCAACTTCGCGCTGGCCTCGGGCCTGAAACTGACCGAGGCGCTGGCGCTGGAGAAGACCACGCCCACCTACCAGAACCTGGTGGCGGTGCGCACGGCCGACCTGGACAAGCCTTTCGTCAAGGACATCGCCGCGGCCTACGCCTCGCCCGAGTTCCTGGCGGTGACCGAGAAATCGTTCGCCGGCTTCGTCAAGACCGATTACCAGCAGAAGCTGGCGGCGTCCCGCTGAGGACGCGGCGCCCGGAGGCCGGACCATGTTCATCCACCCCAGCGAGTACGAGCTGCTGCAGCACCTGGACGTGCCGGGGCGCGGCGAACGCGAGCCGGAGCCGGCCGATGCCGCGCCGGCGCGGGCCGCGCTGCGCGTGACCTTGCGCCAGCTGTCCAAGCGCTATGGCGAGCGCCAGGTGCTCAAGGGGCTGGACCTGGACATCGCGCCCGGCGAGTTCGTGGCGGTGGTGGGGCAGAGCGGCTGCGGCAAGAGCACGCTGCTGCGCCTGCTGGCCGGCCTGGAAACGCCCAGCGCGGCGCAGGGCGGCGTGCCGGCGCGCTCGCCGGTGCTGTTCGACAACTTTCCGCAGTGGTCGGCCGACAGCCGGGTACGGATGATGTTCCAGGACGCGCGCCTGCTGCCGTGGAAAAGCGTGCTGCAGAACGTGGCGCTGGGCCTGCCCGGCCAGGCGCGGGCCCAGGCGGCCGAGGTGTTGCGCCAGGTCGGCCTGGGCGACCGCGGCGGCGACTGGCCGGCGCGGTTGTCGGGCGGCCAGCGCCAGCGCGTGGCGCTGGCCCGGGCGCTGGTGCACCGGCCCGGCCTGCTGCTGCTGGATGAGCCGCTGGGCGCGCTGGACGCCCTGACCCGCATCGGCATGCAGCAGCTGATCGAGGACATCTGGCGCCGTGACGGCTTCACCGCGGTGCTGGTGACGCACGACGTCGGCGAGGCGGTGGCGCTGGCCGACCGCATCCTGGTGATCGACGAAGGCCGCGTGGTGCTGGACGAACGCGTCGAGCTGGCGCGGCCCCGGTCGCGCGGCTCGGCCGCCTTCGCGGCGCTGGAAGCCAGGGTGCTGCGGGTGGTGATGAAGCAGGAAGCGCCGGCGGCGGGGGACGACAGGCCCCTGGCGCCGGTCATACAGATACGGCATCTGCGTCTCGCGGTCTAGGGCCTGTGCGAGGCTCCTTGTAGTGTGAACAGGCCCTAGTCCGCCGGCCGCGGGGGCGGTTTTCCTGGCAAGCGCCATTCCGGCGCGAGCGGGATCCCACGGAAATCCTTCCATTTTTCAGGAGCAGCACCATGAGCATTCAATCCATCAACGCCCGCAACCAGTTCCGCGGCAAGATCAAGGAAATCATCCTCGGCCCGGTGGTTTCGGAGGTCGACGTGGACACGCCTGCCGGCATCGTCACTTCCGTCATCACGACCCGTTCGGTCAAGGAACTGGACCTGCAGGTTGGCACCGAGGTGCTGGCCTTCGTCAAGGCCACCGAGGTGTCCGTCGCCAAGCTGTAGGCGCCTGCGGCCACCGCCGAAACGGGCGCTTGTCGGGCGCCGGTTTCGGTATATATTGTCTGCGCGGTATCCGGCGGTTCACTCCAGGTTTGTGGCTTGTGCGTTGCGATCACGGAGAACGGGAAATGCGTCGACTGCAAGCGTGGTTCCTCGGCTGTCTGTGCCTCGGGTTGGCCGCGTGCCTGCCCGCCACGGCCCAGAGCAAGCTCGACAAGGGGCAGCTGGACCAGCTGCTGGCGCCCGTGGCGCTCTATCCCGATGCCCTCCTGTCGCAGATCCTGATGGGGGCGACCTATCCCGATGACATCGCGGCCGCGGCCCTGTGGTCCGCCGGGCATGCCAGCCAGTCCGGCGACCCGGCCGTGCAGGCGGTCCAGGCCGAGCCCTGGGACCCGAGCGTCAAATCCCTGGTCGCGTTTCCGTCCGTCATGGACATGATGGGCCGCCAGCCGGAGTGGGTCCGGTCGCTGGGCGACGCCTTCCTGGCGCAGCCGGACGACGTGATGGACTCGGTCCAGCGGCTGCGGGCGCAAGCGCGCCAGGCAGGCAACCTGAACAGCACGCCGCAGCAGAAGGTCACGGCTTCCGATACGGGCGGCAAGACCGTGGTGGTGATCGAGCCGGCCGATCCGCAAGTGATCTACGTGCCCAGCTACAACCCCGCCGTGGTCTACGGCACCTGGCCCTATCCCGCCTATCCGCCCGCCTACTACCCGCCACCGCCCGGCTCGGCGTTCGCCACCTCGCTGGTGGCCGGCATCGGCTTCGGCCTGGGGGTGGCGGCGGTCGATTCCCTGTGGGGCGGTTTCAACTGGGGCCGCCACGACGTCGACATCAACGTCAACCGCTACAACAACATCAACGTCAACCAGCGCATCAACGCCGGCAATGCCAATGGCAACCGCGTGGCCTGGCAGCACAACCCGGAGCGTCGCGGCAACACGCCCTACGCCGATCCGGGCAGCCGCCAGCGCTTCGACAGCCAGCGCCAGGGCGGACCGCGCGACCGCGGGCCGGCCGGCTCGGCATCCGCGCCGGGCGCGCGCGACGCCGCCCGCGAGCGCGCCGCGCAATCCTTCCAGGGCCGCACGGGCCAGCCCACGCCCGGGCACATGGCGCCGCGCGACGGCGGCGAACGGCCTGGGCAGGGCGGCGTTGGCGCCCGGGCGCCGGGAGCCGCTCGCGAACCGTCGGCGGACCGCCGCGCATCCTCGGCCGACCGCCAGGCCGCGACCCAGCGCCAGCGCGCGGATGCCGCGGCCGCGCGCGACCGTTCGCGCGCCAACAACGGCAACAACGCGCTGCGCGACGCCGGCAACGGCGACCGCATGCGTCAGCAGGCGCAGCGCGGCGAACGGGCGGCGTCCGCGCCGCGCGGCGGCGATGGCGGTCGCGCGGGCGCGGGCCATGCCG
>NZ_CYTY01000046.1:24784-30677 GCF_001298995.1 Achromobacter sp. 2789STDY5608615 | reverse complement strand
TAGGCACCATGAACAGCGGAGTCTCCATCATGAATGCGTGTGCCCGTAACGCCGGCCGCGGCCTGCGCCTGGCCGGCGCCGCTGCGCTGCTGGCGCTGGCGGCCCTGGCCACCAGTGACCGCGAGGCCGTGGCCCGGGTGCTGGGGCCGGACTACCGCCAGCTCGTGCCGGGCGGGGTGGGGCAGGACGAGATCTACCGGTTCCTGGCCGCCTGGGCGCGCAAGCACGAGGTGGTCGCCGATGGCGACCGGCGCGCCTGGCTGGGGGTGGGCGATTCCGGCTGGACGCTGGCGGTGCCGATCGTGCGCGTGGCGCAAGGCTGGCGTTTCGACCCCGTCGCGGGCAAGGCGGAAATCCGGCGCCGCACCATCGGGCGCAATGAACTGACCGCCATCGACACCCTGCAGGCGCTGCAGGCGGCGCAGGCCCGTTACCGCGACGGCATCGGCCAGGGCCGCTACGCCGACCGGCTGGTGAGCCAGCCCGGCGCCACCGATGGCCTGTACTGGCCCGACCTGCCCGGTTATCCACCCCAGGCGTTCGGTCCCGACGCCTTGGCGATGGGGCCGGACGTGCCGGTGGCGGATGCCTATTACGGCTACCGTTACAAGGTGCTGCCCGCGCGCGGCGGCGGCGATGGCTACTGGATCCTGGCCTGGCCGGCGCGCTACGGCGAGACCGGCATCGGCAGCTTCGTCATCGACGCCGGCGGCGGGGTGCGCGAGGCCGACCTGGGGCCGGCCACCGGACGCCGCGCGCCCGCGCTGCAGGGCACCGATGTCTCGTTCGGAACCTGGAGCAGCATTACGCCGCAACCCGTTGGCGCTAAATGATTTTTTACGTTTGTTGCAGTGGCCCCGGGCAAGCGTTGTAGCGGTGCCGCAAACCGCGCCGCGGTTTGCCCGGCGGGCGCCGGCTTACGGTTTTTTGACAGTTGGCTATGCCAAAATGGCGGGCACTGGGATCGGTGCCCGATCCCCTTTTGTCGGACCTGGAAATTGAATCCCTTGCATTTTGTCCGCTGCGCCATTTTTGGCGCAGGGATGGCGCTCAGCGCCGCCGCGGCGTCGGCCCCGATCTTCGTCCTGAACTCCCTGGACGCGAACGTCAGCATCGTCGATCCCGCCACCTACACGGAACTGCGGCGCGTCCCGACGGGCAAGGAACCGCACCACCTGTACCTCACGCCTGACAAGAAGTCGCTGATGGTGGCCAACGCCACCGGCGACTCGATCACGCTGATGGACCCCAAGACCGGCGAGGTGCAGCGCACCCTGACCGGCATCGTCGACCCCTACCAGCTGCAGTTCTCGCCGGACATGAAGTGGTTCGTCACGGCCGCCAACCGCCTGGACCACATCGACATCTACGCCTGGAAGCCGCTGGACAAGGGCTTCGACCTGAAGCTGGTCAAGCGCATCCCGGCCGGCAAGACGCCCAGCCACATCATGATCGACGCCAAGAGCACCACGGCGTACGTCACCCTGCAGGACAGCGACCAGCTCATCGCCATCGACCTGGCCACGCAGACCCCCAAGTGGACCGTCTCGGTCGGCAAGACCCCGGCCGACGTGTTCCTCACGCCCGACCAGAAGACGCTGCTGGTGGCGCTGACCGGCGATTCCTACGTCGAGGCCTATGACGTCAGCAAGGGCCCGGCCAAGCTGATCTCGCGCATCAAGACCGCCGCCGGCGCGCACGCCTTCCGCGCCCAGGGCGACCAGCGCCACCTGTTCGTCAGCAACCGCACCGCCAACTCCATCAGCCGCATCGACCTGCAGACGCTGGCCGTGGTCGACACCTTCCCGGTGCCGGGCGGCCCCGACTGCATGGATGTGCTGGCCGACGGCAAGACCCTGCTGGTCACGTCGCGCTGGGCCCGCAAGCTCACCGTGGTGGACCTGGAGCAGAAGAAGGTCGTCAAGCAGGTGACCGTCGGCAAGTCGCCGCACGGCGTCTGGACGCTGAACCATGCGCCGACCCGCTAAACGGCAACTGGCCGCCGCCGTCTGCCTGGCGCTGGCGGCGCAGGCCGCCACGGCGGCCCCGGCCACCTGTGACAAGCCGGTCTACCTGACCTTCGACACCGGCCACATGGGCGTGGCGCCGCTGATCGCCGACGTGCTGGCGCGCCACCACGTCAAGGTCACGTTCTTCCTGGCCAACGAGCGCACCCTCACCGACGGCAGCAGCCTGGACGACCAGTGGGCGCCGTGGTGGAAGGCGCGCGCCGCCGAGGGCCACGCGTTCGGCTCGCACACCTACGACCACGTCTACTGGCAGGGCGACCTGCCGGACGGCAAGTTCCGCGTCAAGCCCAGCGCCGGCCCCGGCACGGGCAAGCGCGAGACCTGGACCGCCGAGCAGTACTGCGCCGAGATCAAGCGCTCCGCCGCCCGCTTCACGCAGATGACCGGCAAGCAGATGCTGCCGCTGTACCGCGCGCCGGGCGGCAAGACCTCGCCGGCCCTGCTGCGCGCCGCCAAGGCCTGCGGCTTCGAGCACGTGGGCTGGGCGCCGGCCGGCTTCCTGGGCGACGAACTGCCCAGCGACAAGTACCCCAACGCCAAGCTGCTGGACCAGGCGCTGCGCACCATCAAGCCCGGCGACATCCTGCTGGCGCACCTGGGCATCTGGTCGCGCCAGGACCCCTGGGCCCCCGCCGTGCTGGAGCCGCTGATTGAAGGCCTGCAGCGCAAGGGCTTTTGTTTTGCCACTTTGGATACGCATCCCGCTTACCGCGACTGGATCGCTACGCATCACTGATCATGGATACGCTTAGTCAATGGTTCGGGAACTGCCAGCAATGGCTGTTCGAAACCCTGGTGCAGCCGGCGCTGTTCCACCTGGGCCTGAGCAATTTCATCGAGGACGGCTACGACGCCACCATGTGGCTGCTGGTCGGCCTGCTGCAGGTGGCCGTGCTGCTGCTGGTGTTCGGCCCGCTGCAGCGCCTGCGCCCGGTCGAGCCGGTCACCGACCGCCGCCAGATCGGCATCGACGTGCTCTACACGCTGATCCACCGCCTGGGCGTGTTCCGCCTGGCGCTGTTCTTCACCATCGATCCGTTCTGGGACAGCATCTTCGGGCAGCTGCACATCTGGGGCTTCGCGCCGTTCCAGCTCGACCAGTACTGGCCCGGCGTGACCGACCAGGCCTGGGTCAGCCTGATCATCTACCTGTTGCTGTTCGACCTGGTGGACTACCTGTACCACCGCGCCCAGCACCGCTTCGCCTGGCTCTGGGCGCTGCACGCGGTGCACCACAGCCAGCGCCAGATGACCATGTGGAGCGACGACCGCAACCACCTGCTGGACGACATGCTGCGCGACGTCGTCGTGGTGTTCGTGTCGCAGCTGGTGGGCGTGCCGCCCGCGCAGTTCGTGGCGATCGTGGCCATCACCCAGCTGGCGCAGAGCTTCTCGCACGCCAACCTGCGCATGCACTTCGGCGCCATCGGCGAGCGCCTGCTGGTCAGCCCGCGTTTCCACCGCCATCACCATTCCATCGCCTACGACGCGTCGACGCCGGGGCCGGCCGGCGGCTACAACTTCGCCGCGCTGTTCCCGATCTGGGACGTGCTGTTCCGCTCGGCGCGCTTCGGCGTCGGCTACGGCCCCACCGGCATCCATGACCAGCAGCCGGAGCTGGGCGGCCGCGACTACGGCCGGGGCTTCTGGTCGCAGCAGTGGCTGGGCCTCAAGCGCATGGTCGGCCGCGACCGCGAGCCGCCCGTGGCCGCGCCGCCGTCCCGTCCGCCAGGCGCGGCCGAAGGCGCGTAACGCGCCGCGTCGCGCCGTCGCAAAAAAACCGGGCCTCAAGGCCCGGTTTTTTCATGTCCGGTCACCTGTGACCTGGACGCAGCTCGTCGCAAGAATAGCCGCCCGCCCGCCGGGCCGCCCCAAGGGCGGGCAGCCCCCTCGGGGGGCAGCTAGCGCGCGAAGCGTGCGCGGCGTGGGGGCCTTTCCTACCGCCCGCCGGGCCGCCCCAAGGGCGGGCAGCCCCCTCGGGGGGGGGCAGCTGGCGCGCGAAGCGCGCGCGGCGTGGGGGGCTCACCCTTCATTGGTGGTTTCGCGCTTGATCTCGTCGTGGCGCCGTTCCATTTCCTGGCGCAGCTCGCGGCGCAGGCGGGCGGCCTCGAAGCGCTGCTTTTCCTCGAGGTTGCGCGGCGCCAGCGGCGGCACCGCGGTGGGGGCGCCGTTGTCGTCCACCGCCACCATCGTGAAGTAACAGCTGTTGGTGTGGCGCACCAGTTTCTTGCGGATGTCCTCGGTGACCACCTTGATGCCGATTTCCATCGAGGTGCGGCCGGTGTAGTTCACCGCCGCCAGGAAGGTCACCAGCTCGCCGACGTGGATCGGCTCGCGGAACACGACCTGGTCGACCGACAGGGTCACCACGTACTGGCCGGCGTAGCGGCTGGCACAGGCGTAGGCGACCTGGTCCAGGTATTTGAGGATGGTTCCGCCGTGCACATTGCCTGAGAAGTTCGCCATATCGGGCGTCATCAGGATGGTCATCGACAGTTGGTGGCTAAAGGCGTCGTCCATGGCGGGCGTTCTACTCGGCGTCAAAACGCCTATGGTAGTGGCGAAACCCTGTCATATCGCCGTCTGCCGCCAGGTTTGTCAGGGTTTCTTCGCGGGCGCGGACGCCGGGGGCGTGACGACGGGCGCCGCGGCGGCGGACGCCGGCTCGGGCTGCGCCTCGGGTTCAGGCGCCGGTTCGTCGCGCACCGCGGGCGGCGGCGTCCACAACCCGTCCAGCAGCGCCGGGCCGGGGCCGTAGGCACGCAGCAGCACGTAGACCGGGCCGCTGGCCGCCAGCGGCAGCCAGTTGGCCTGGGCGCCCGGCTCGGGGGCGGCGTGGCTGATCACCAGATCGAGCGAGCCGTCGGCGTTGTATTGCAGCGGATCGCGGTCGCCCAGCGCGTAGCGGTCCACCGGATTGGCCATGGGCAGGCCCTGGCCGTCATAGGCCGCCAGCGACCATAGCGCGCCGGCCGGCGGCAACTGGCCGCTGTCGAAATGCAGCACGTAGCGGTGCGCGCCATCCAGCGGCCGGCCCAGGCTGTCGGCCGCCAGCAGCAACGCGGTCAGGTCCTCGGGCAGGCCCGAGCCAGGCTGCGCCTGGGCGGCCAGCGCGCGGCGCAGGTAGGCGTTGCCGTAGACGCCGAGGCTGGCCGTCTCCAGCTGCCAGCCGTTGATGCTCTTGAGGGTGGCGCCGGCGGCGGCTTCCATGCGCTCGCGCGCCTCGCGCAGGCCGCGGCGCAGGCCCTGCTTGACCGGGTTGTCGAGCTTGTCGAAATCGAACGGCCGGCCGGGGATCAGCCCGACCCGGCGCAGCTTGGCCAGCACCGGCTGGTCGGTGGCGTGCGGCGGATTGCGGCGCAGCAGCTCGGCGGCGCGCACGAAAAAGGCCTCGGTCGGCATGGCGTCGACCTGCTCGCGCACCGGGATCTTCAGATCCAGGGACGGGTCGGCCTTGATCCGCTGCGATTGCGGCGGCAGGTTCCACTGCGCCAGCGGCGTCAGCGTGAAGCCGTCCTGCAGCGCGTTGACCGCCGCGTACTCGGCCGCGCCGTCGGTCTGGATCAGGGCGCGGGCCCAGACGTAGGCGGTGGGCGCGTCGATGCGCGGCATGCCGGAGGGCAGCGTGCCGCTCCAGCCCGGCGGCACGATCGCGGTGTTGCCGCGCGCCGTGCCGGTGCTGCGCTTGCCGAGCGTGGCGAAGGCGTCGTTCCACATGTCCAGCAGCGTCAGGGTGTACAGGCGGCCGTGGCTGTCAGGCGTGGACAGCACCACGGGGCCGGCCGTCAGGTCGAGCCAGGCGGCGCTGCGCAGCATGTCGGGATTGGCCCAGGGCAGGGCCGCGCCGGGGCGGGGCAGGGTGC
>NZ_CYTY01000046.1:0-24531 GCF_001298995.1 Achromobacter sp. 2789STDY5608615 | reverse complement strand
GCATGCGGGACGGGCGGAAAAGCGGGCCGGAACCCGCCGTCGGCAATGGTAGCAGTCTCGCGATCATCCAAAATCCGCGAAAAACCCCGATCCTGGCCGTAAATCGTTCTCATTGCTCGATTTCATGGTCGGGGGACGCAAGGCATGGAAACTCGTCCGCGCTGCGCCTATACTTGCTTGCATATCCTTGGAATTCGTAGGGCTTTTCCCCTGGACGGCCCCGCGGCTTCCCCCCATTCACCCGGAGAGGAGTGCTTCATGGTCAACATGAACCGCCGCCAGTTCTTCAAGGTGACCGGTACGACGCTGGCCGGCTCGAGCCTGGCATTGCTGGGGGTAGCCCCCGGCACGGCCATGGCCGAGGTGCGCCAGTACAAGCTTGCGCGCATGACGGAAACGCGCAACACCTGTCCCTACTGTTCGGTCGCCTGTGGTCTGCTGATGTATGGCCTGGGCGACGGCGCCAAGAACGCCCGCGCCAGCATCATGCACATCGAGGGCGACCCCGACCACCCCGTCAACCGCGGCACGCTCTGTCCCAAGGGCGCGGCCCTGATCGACTTCATCCACAGCCCCAACCGCCTGAAGTACCCGGAATACCGGGCGCCCGGTTCGGACAAGTGGGAGCGGATGTCGTGGGACGACGCCCTGACGCGCATCACCAAGCTCATGAAGGCCGACCGTGACGCCAACTTTGTCGAAAAGACCGACGACGGCAAGACGGTCAACCGGTGGCTGACCACCGGCATGCTGGCCGCCTCGGCAAGCAGCAACGAGGTGGGCTACATCACGCACAAGACTGTGCGCAGCATGGGGATGCTGGCGTTCGACAATCAAGCCCGTGTCTGACATGGCCCGACGGTGGCAGGTCTTGCCCCGACGTTTGGCCGTGGAGCGATGACGAACCATTGGGTCGACATCAAGAACGCGGACGTAGTACTGATCATGGGCGGCAATGCCGCCGAGGCCCACCCGTGCGGGTTCAAATGGGTCACGGAAGCGAAAGCCCATAACAAGGCGAAGCTGATCGTCGTGGATCCGCGCTTCACGCGCTCGGCATCCGTGGCGGACTTCTACGCGCCCATACGCACCGGCACCGACATCATCTTCCTGGGTGGCGTCATCAAGTACCTGTTGGATCACGACAAGATCCAGCACGAGTACGTGCGCAACTACACCGACTTTTCCTACATCGTGCGCGAGGACTTCGCGTTCGACGCGGGCCTGTACTCCGGCTACAACGCCGACAAGCGGACCTACGACAAGGCCAGCTGGGACTACGAGCGCGGCGACGACGGCTACGTCAAGACCGACCCGACGCTGGAGCATCCGCGTTCGGTCTACCAACTGCTCAAGAAGCACTACTCGCGCTATACCGAAGAGATGGTCGAACGCGTCTGCGGCACGCCGCGCGACAAGTTCCTGAAGGTCTGCGAGATGCTGGCGTCCACCGCCACCACCAATCGCGCCGCGACCATCCTGTACGCGCTGGGCTGGACGCAGCACTCGATCGGTTCGCAGATCATCCGCACCGGCGCCATGGTGCAGCTGCTGCTGGGCAACATCGGCATCGCCGGCGGCGGCATGAACGCGCTGCGCGGGCACTCGAACATCCAGGGCCTGACCGACCTGGGCCTGATGTCGAACCTGCTGCCCGGCTACATGACGCTGCCCAACGAGCCCGAGCAGGACTACGGCAAGTACATCGCCACGCGCGCGCTCAAGCCGCTGCGGCCCAACCAGCTCAGCTACTGGCAGAACTACAGCAAGTTCCACGTGAGCCTGATGAAGGCCTGGTGGGGCAAGGCCGCGACCGCCGAGAACAACTGGGCGTTCGACTACCTGCCCAAGCTCGACAAGCTCTACGACATGCTGCAGGTCTACGAGCTGATGAACCAGGGCAAGATGAACGGCTACCTGGCGCAGGGCTTCAACCCGCTGGCGGCCGCGCCCAACAAGGCCAAGCTGAACGCCGGTTTCGCCAAGCTCAAGTTCCTGGTCATCATGGACCCGCTGGTCACCGAGACCTCGGAATTCTGGCGCAATGCCGGCGAGGCCAACGACGTCGATCCCAAGCAGATCCAGACCGAGGTGTTCCGCCTGCCCACCACCTGTTTCGCCGAGGAAGACGGCGCGCTGGTGAACTCCGGGCGCTGGCTGCAATGGCACTGGAAGGGCGCCGAGCCGCCGGGCGAGGCCAAGAGCGACATCGAGATCATGTCGCTGATCTTCACGCGCCTGCGCAAGATGTACCAGGAAGAGGGCGGCAAGTACCCGGACCCCATCGTCAACCTGTCCTGGCCGTACTCCAACCCGCAAAGCCCGACCGCGGAAGAACTGGCCAAGGAATACTCGGGCAAGGCGCTGGTCGACCTGGTCGATCCCAAGGACGCGACCAAGGTCACGCGCAAGGGCGGCGAGCAGCTGGCCGGCTTCGCCGAGCTGCGCGACGACGGTTCCACCGCCAGCGGCTGCTGGATCTTCGCCGGCGCCTGGAGCCCGGCCGGCAACCTGATGGCGCGCCGCGACAACAGCGACCCGACCGGCATCGGCCAGACCCTGAACTGGGCCTGGGCCTGGCCGGCCAACCGCCGCATCCTGTACAACCGCGCGTCCTGTGACGTCTCGGGCAAGCCGTTCGATCCGCGCCGCAGCCTGATCTCGTGGAACGGCAAGGCCTGGGTCGGCGCCGACATCCCCGACTTCAAGGGCGATGAAAACCCCGACGGCGGCATGGGCCCGTTCATCATGAACCCCGAGGGCGTGGCGCGCTTCTTCGCGCGCGCCGGCATGGCCGAAGGGCCGTTCCCGGAACACTACGAGCCGTTCGAGACGCCGCTGGGCTACAACCCGCTGTATCCGAAGGCCAAGGGCGTCACCAGCAATCCGGCGGCGCGCGTGTTCAAGGACGACCTGGCGGCGATGGGCACGGTGGACAAGTTCCCCTACGTGGCCACCACCTACCGCCTGACCGAGCACTTCCACTACTGGACCAAGAACGTCCGCATCAACGCGATCCTGCAGCCCGAGCAGTTCGTCGAGATCGGCGAGGCCATGGCCAAGGAACTGGGCATCGCCAACGGTTCGCGCGTGAAGGTGTCGTCCAACCGCGGCTACATCAAGGCGGTGGCGCTGGTCACCAAGCGCCTGCGCGCGCTGACCATCGAGGGCAAGACCGTGCACCACGTGGGCATCCCGATCCACTGGGGCTTCGTCGGCCTGGCCAAGCCCGGCTTCCTGACCAACACCCTCACGCCATTCGTGGGCGACGGCAATTCCCAGACACCGGAATTCAAGTCGTTCCTGGTGCAGGTCGAGAAGATTTAGGAGAGCGCTCATGTCAATGCAATCCCTGGACATCAAACGGCGCTCGGCCACCACCACGCCGCCGCCCGGCATCCGCGAACCCATCACCGGGTCCGTGGCCAAGCTGATCGACGTCTCCAAGTGCATCGGCTGCAAGGCCTGCCAGAGCGCGTGCATGGAGTGGAACGACCTGCGCGACGAGATCGGCACCAACGTCGGCGTCTACGACAATCCGGCCGACCTGACCGAGCATTCCTGGACCGTCATGCGCTTCTCGGAATACGAGAACCCGCAGGGCGACCTGGAGTGGCTGATCCGCAAGGACGGCTGCATGCACTGCGAGGACCCGGGCTGCCTGAAGGCCTGTCCGTCGCCGGGCGCCATCATCCAGTACAACAACGGCATCGTGGATTTCCACGAAGAGAACTGCATCGGCTGCGGCTACTGCATCACCGGCTGCCCGTTCAACGTGCCGCGCATCTCCAAGAAGGACCACAAGGCGTACAAGTGCACCCTGTGTTCCGACCGCGTGGCCGTCGGCCAGGAGCCGGCCTGCGTCAAGTCCTGTCCCACCGGCGCCATCGTGTTCGGCACCAAGGACGACATGAAGCAGCACGCGGCCGAACGCATCGAGGACCTGAAGTCGCGCGGCTTCGAGCAGGCCGGCCTGTATGACCCGCAGGGCGTGGGCGGCACCCACGTGATGTACGTGCTGCATCACGCCGACCAGCCCGGGCTGTACCACGGGCTGCCGAAGGATCCGCAGATCAGCCCGATGGTGTCGCTGTGGAAGGGCATCGCCAAGCCGCTGGGCGTGGCCGCCATGGCGCTGACGGCGCTGGCCGGCTTCTTCCACTACGCCCGCGTCGGCCGCAACGAGGTCGACGAGGAAGACGAACGCCGTGCCGAAGAGGAGATCCGCCATGAGTGACGATCGCCATCACCGCCGGATCAAGCGCTATTCGCCCGGCGAGCGCACCAACCACTGGATCATCGCCTTCACCTTCATCCTGCTGGCGCTATCCGGGCTGGCGCTGTTCCACCCGTCGATGTTCTGGCTCACCAACCTGTTCGGCGGCGGTCCCTGGACCCGCATCCTGCATCCGTTCATCGGGCTGGTGATGTTCTTCTGCTTCGTGGTGTTCGCCGGCCACATGTGGCGCCACAACATGATGACCAGGGCCGACCGCCAGTGGCTGCGCCAGCTCAACGACGTGGTCGAGAACCGCGAAGAGAAGCTGCCCGAGGTTGGCAAGTACAACGCCGGCCAGAAGCTGCTGTTCTACGTGCTGATCCTGTGCATGCTGGGGCTGTTCGCCAGCGGCATCGTGATCTGGCGCGAGTTCTTCGCCTTCTACTTCCCGATCTGGGTGGTGCGCGCCGCCTCGGTGCTGCATGCCGTTTGTGCATTGGTGCTGATTTGCGCGATCATTGTGCATATTTATGCGGCGATCTGGGTCAAGGGCTCGCTCACGGCGATGCTGCGCGGCTACGTGACCGCGGGCTGGGCGTGGAAGCACCACCGCGCCTGGTTCCGGGAACAAATCGGCAAGCAGTCCACGACGAAATAGGCGGGTCCCGCCCGGCGGGCGCCACCTTGCGGTGGCGGCCAGGCCGGGCCGGCTCCGCCCGATCCCACCGCACGGCTGCCTCCCCTTTGCGGGGCGGCAGCCGTGTTTGTTTATCTGGAGACGCAATTGCAGCGAATTCTTCCGCGTGGCGAGATCGAGGCGCTCGATCACAACACCATTCCCCGCATCCAGCTGCCGGCGCGCGATTCGGTTTTCGCGACGCGCGCGGCGCGCCTGCGGCAGCTGGCCGTGGACAGCCCGGTGGCCGACTACCTGCTGCTGATGGCGCGGCTGGTCGACGCCCAGCACCATGCCCTGCGCGGCTGCAACGCGCCGCCCGCCTCGGAAGACCGCATCGCCCTGGCGCAGGCCCATGGCATGCCGCCGCTGCAGGCGGTGGGCTGGCCGCGCGACCCGTTGTGGCGCGACATCCTGCGCCAGCTGGTCGACGAGGTCGCCGGCGGCCAGGACGTGCCGGCCGAGGCCCTGGAAGTCTGCGCGGCGCTGCGCCGCGCGCTCGATGAAGACACCGAGTCGCTGGAAGACCTGGCCGAGGCGGTGCTGTCGGAACAGCATCGCGGCGTCGACGGCGCCGCCGCGCCGTTCGTCATGGCCGCGCTGCAGGTCTACTGGACCGACCTGGCCAGCCGCTTCGACGAAAAGCAGTTGCCGGTGGCCTCGCCGTTCGGCGTCTGCCCGGTCTGCGCCAGCCTGCCGGTGGCCAGCGTGGTGCGGGTGGGCGGGCAGTTCGAGGGCTACCGCTACCTGTGCTGCAGCCTGTGCGCGACCCAGTGGCACATGGTGCGGGTCAAGTGCTCGCACTGCGAGGACGTCGAATCCGTGGCCTACCAGGCCATCGAGGGCCGCGCGCCCGCCATCAAGGCCGAGACCTGCGACCGCTGCCACACCTACCGCAAGATCTTCTACCAGGACAAGGACCTGCACGTGGAGCCGGTGGCCGACGACCTCGCCAGCCTGATGCTGGACGTGCTGGTGGGCGAGGCCGGCTATTCGCGCGCCAGCGGCAATCCGCTGCTGTGGCACGGCGCCGAGGAGGAATAGCCATGACCGGGCTCGCCGCCGCCGCCGACATCCCCGCGCTCGACCGGCTGCTGAACGCGCCGGCGCTGGCCGCGGCGCTCGACACCCATGGCCGCACGCAGGTGGTGGCGGCGTTGCGCCGGCACCTGGACGCCCTGCGTCAACGCGCCCTGGCGGGCGAGCTGCCGCGCGCGGAACTGGCCGAGAGCGCCGTGGCCGCGGCCATCAACGGCGCCCTGGCGCGCGCCGCCGCGCCGCGCCTGCGCGCCGTCTACAACCTGACCGGCACCGTGCTGCACACCAACCTGGGGCGGGCGCTGCTGCCCGATGAAGCGGTGGCCTCGGTGCTGCGCGCGCTGACCACGCCGGCCAACCTGGAATTCGACCTCGACAGCGGCGGCCGCGGCGACCGCGACGACCTGATCGACGACCTGCTGTGCGAACTGACCGGGGCCGAGGCCGCCACGGTGGTCAACAACAACGCGGCCGCCGTGCTGCTGATGCTGAACGCGCTGGCCGACCGCCGCGAGGTGGTGGTGTCGCGCGGCGAGCTGGTCGAGATCGGCGGCGCCTTCCGCATCCCCGACATCATGAAGCGCGCCGGCGCCAAGCTGGTCGAGGTCGGCACCACCAACCGCACCCACGCCGCCGACTACGAGAACGCCATCGGCCCGCGCACCGCGATGCTGATGAAGGTCCATTGCAGCAACTACGCCGTCACCGGCTTCACCAAGAGCGTCAGCGTGGCCGAGGTGGCGGCGCTGGCGCATGCGCGCGGCCTGCCGGCCACGGTGGACCTGGGCAGCGGCACGCTGGTGGACCTGACCCAGTTCGGCCTGCCGCGCGAGGACACGGTGCGCGAGACCATCGCCGCCGGCGCCGACCTGGTGACCTTCAGCGGCGACAAGCTGCTGGGCGGCCCGCAGGCCGGCCTGCTGGTGGGGCGCGCCGACCTGATCCGCAAGATCAAGAAGAATCCGCTCAAGCGCGCGCTGCGCGTGGGCAAGCTGACGCTGGCGGCCCTGGAGCCGGTGCTGCAGCTGTACCGCGCGCCGGAATTCCTGGCGCAGCGTCTGACCACGCTGCGCCTGCTGACCCGGCCGCAGCGCGAGATCCAGCCGCAGGCCGAGCGCCTGCGCGGCGTGCTGGCGCAGGCCGCGGGCGCGGACTACGAGGTCGAGGCGGTGCCGATGTTCAGCCAGATCGGCAGCGGCGCCCTGCCGGTGGACCAGCTGCCAAGCTACGGGCTGGCGGTGCGCCACCGCGGCAAGGGCCGTCCGGGGCGTCACCTGGACCGCCTGGAAACGCGTTTGCGCAATCTGCCGGTGCCGGTGATCGGCCGCATCGCCGATGACGCGCTGTGGCTCGATCTGCGCTGCCTGGAGGCGCGCGACGAAGCCGCCTTTACCGCACAACTCGCCGAAAGTCTCGCTGAACCACCCGCCGCGCCATCCGCGGCGCAACCCGCGGAGCCGCAGGCATGATCGTCGGCACCGCCGGCCATATCGACCATGGCAAGACCACGCTGGTGCGAGCGCTGATGGGCGTCGACACCGACCGCCTCAAGGAAGAGAAGGCGCGCGGCATTTCCATCGAGCTGGGCTACGCCTACACGCCGCTGCCCAATGGCGACGTGCTGGGTTTCATCGACGTGCCGGGCCACGAGAAGCTGGTGCACACCATGGCCGCCGGCGCCAGCGGCATCGACTTCGGCCTGCTGGTGGTGGCGGCCGATGACGGCGTCATGCCGCAGACGCGCGAGCACCTGGCGATCCTGGCGCTGCTGGGCGTGGCGCGCGGCGCCGTCGCCTTGACCAAGGTCGACCGCGCCGACGCGGACCGGTTGGCGGCGGTGCGCGCCGAGATCGCGGCGCTGGCGACCGATACCTTTCTTCAGGACGCCCCGCTGTTCGAGGTCTGCGCGGCGCGTCCCGGCGATGACGGCGTGGCGCGGCTCAAGCAGCATCTGGACGAGGCCGCGCAGGCGCTCGGCGCGCGCGACGGCGCCGGTCTGTTCCGGCTGGCGGTGGACCGCGTCTTCACGCTGGCCGGCCACGGCACGGTGGTGACGGGCACGGCGCATGGCGGCCGCGCCCGCGCCGGTGACGAGGACGCCGACCTGCGCCTGATGCCGGCGGGCGCGCAGGTGCGGGTGCGCAGCATCCACGCGCAGAACCAGCCCAGCGAAACCGGCGCGGCCGGGCAGCGTTGTGCGTTGAACCTGGCGGGCATCGACAAGGACGCCATCGCGCGCGGCGACTGGATCGCGGACGCGCGCTGTTTCCTGCCGTCGCGCCATGTCGACGTGGCGCTGACGCTGCTGCCCTCGGCCGACGCGCCCCTGCGGGCCTGGACGCCGCTGCATGTGCATGTCGGCGCGGCGCGCCATGTGGCGCATGCGGTGCCGCTGTCGGCCGACGCGCTGGCGCCGGGCCAGTCGGGCTGGGTGCAACTGGTGTTCGATGAGCCGGTGTGCGCGATGCCGGGCGACCGCTACATCGTGCGCAACGCGCAGGCCACGCGCACGGTCGGCGGCGGCCGGGTGCTCGATCCGAATGCGCCGGACCGCAAGCGGCGCGCGCCGGCGCGGATGCAGTGGCTGCAAGGCGTGGCCCGGATGCTGGATGGCGGCGGGTTGCAACCGCTGCTGGCGCAGGCCGCGCTGGGGCTGGACGAGACGACGCTGCAGCGCCTCACCGGCAAGCCGGTGCGCGACCTGGCGGCGCCCGAGGGGGCGACCTGGATCGAGCCGCGCGCGCCGCAGGGCGTGCGCACGCTGATCCTGGCCACGCACCAGGAAGCGCTGCGGGCGCGGGTGGAGCAGGCGCTGGCCACGTTCCACCAGGGCGCGCCGGACGAACCCGGGCCGGACGGCTCGCGCCTGCGCCGCATGGCCTTGCCGGCGGCGCCCGAGGCGCTGTGGCAGGGTCTGCTGGACGATCTGCGGCAGCAGGGCCGGGTGCTGCGCAACGGGCCGTGGCTGCATCTGCCGGGCCACACCGCCGCGCTGGCCGAGGCCGAGGCGCAGCTGGCGCAACGCCTGCTGCCGCTGCTGGCGGCGGGGGCCTACGACCCGCCTTGGGTGCGCGACCTGGCGCGGTCGCTGGCCGAGCCGGAAGAACGGGTGCGCCAGGTGCTGCGCAAGCTGCTGCGGCGCGGGGACGTGGCGCAAGTGGTGAAGGATCTGTTCTATCACCGCGAGCGGGTGGCGGAGCTGGTGGCGCTGGCGGTCGAGCTGGCCGGAAAGCCGGAAGGGCTGAACGCGGCGGCCTTCCGGGACGCCACGGGGCTGGGACGCAAACGGGCGATTCAGATCCTGGAGTTCTTCGATCGGACGGGGCTGACGCGGCGGGTGCGGGACACGCATGTGCTGCGCGCCGATAGCGCGTATCTCGGGGCGAGTCAGGCGGTATCATAGGCGGGTCTTTCTGGAAGGCATCCGTGTCCGGTGGCACGGCCGGGCTTCAAACCCGGTTGGGGGCGTCAGACGTTCCCAGGCAGGTTCGACTCCTGCTGCCTTCCGCCATTCTTACCCGTGATGGTCGTCCGGCTAAAAATAGGCGGACCGGTCTTGTATTGATGCGTTCGGCCCCCCCTGGCCCCGTAATCCGGCGTAGTTTACCGATCCACCCGCGCCTGTTGGACGATGGATCCAATATCGAAGACCAATGGCAAGACCCTGGTTCAAGGCGCGAGGATTCAAGCGCCTACGCATCACCGGATATGAACCACGTCGACCCCATTGCGCCACAGATCAGTCTGATCATCCCCGTTTACAACTGCGAGCGGTTTCTTCCCCACCAACTGGACGCGCTGCTGGGCGATGCCGCGATGAGCATGGAGGTGATTGCGGTCGATGACGGTTCCTCCGATGGTGGCATGGCGATCATGCAGGCCTACGCCGCCAGGGATGCCCGCCTGCGCATCATCAAACAGGCTCATCTCGGGCAGGGCGCCGCAAGGAATGCGGGCCTGCGGGCGGCGCGCGGCACCTGGATTGCCTTCGCCGATGCCGATGACGTGCTGCCCGTGGCGGATCTCGCGGCTTGGCATGAACAGGTCATCTCGCAGGATCTGGATGTGTTGATCGGAAACGCGTATCGGTTCACGGACACGCCGCCTCCCGCTCCCCGTCCTCCCGTCCTGACACGCCAGCCCGTCGCCCGGACGATGACCGGCCAGGACTGGATCGCCCACTGTGTCGGCGTCGGCGAATGGCCGCATTACGTCTGCCTGCAACTGGTCAGGCGTGAACTCATCACCCGGCACCGGCTGGCGTTCGACCCCACGATATTCCACGAAGACATTCTCTGGACCGCCGATCTCGCCCTCGTCGCCAAGCGGATTGGCTTCGCGCCCGAACCCGTGTACGGCTATCGCCGCAACCCCGATTCGACAACGCTCTCGCCGTCACCCCAGGTCCGCCAGTGGCGCGGCATCAGCTACGTCCATATCATCGGCACCTTGCTTGCTGTCTCCTCAAGGCAAGAACTCGGCCGCAGGACGCGTATCTCGATCGCCCGCCACGTGCTGCATGAACTTCTGTGCTTCGTGAATCTGCTACGCAAGGACGTGGACAATCCGCAGATGCGGGCGCACCTCGCGCGCGCCATGCTCGATCTTCGCGCCTGGCCGCGGCTGGTTCGCCACGCGCGCGGTGTCGCCGATCTTCGACGCCTGCTCAAGGCGTATTGGCGGCTGCGACGAATGGCCCGGGCCGAAAGCTCAGTCGCCGCCGACGCGGCCGCCAGCCGGTAGCCAGAGCCTAAGTGCGCAGCATCCGGGTGACGACGCTGCTGACGTTCTCGGCTTTCCAGTCCAGGGCACCCAGGTGCCAGTGGCGGATGCTGCCGCCGCGGTCGACGAGGTAGTTGGCGGGCAGGCCCACGGCGTCCCATTTCTTGGAGACGGTGCTGTTGCGGTCGTGCAGCACGGCGCCGGCGACGGGCCATTTGGCCAGGAAGGTGGTGATCTTGCCGAGGGCTTCGCCGACGTTGACGGCGACCAGGCGCAGGCCTTCTTCGCGGTGGCGCCGGGCCATGGCGGACATGAGGGGAATTTCGTCGCGGCAGGGATCGCACCAGGTGGCCCAGAAGCTGACGATGACGACGTTGCCGCGCCAGTTGGCAAGCTTCTGTTCGCGGCCGGAGAGGTCGGGCAGGACCAGGGGCGGGGTGGCGGCGGTCCAGGGGGCCCAGTCGGGGCCGGTGGCGAGCTTGAGGGCGCTGTCGCTGGCGGCGGCGCGGGCCCAGGCGGGCAGCGCCGCCAGCGACAGGGCGGATTGCAGCAGTTGGCGGCGGCTGGGCATGGCGCGGCCGGTTCAGGTGGACAGGGGGCGGGCGGTCAGGGTGTAGCGGAAGCGGTCGGGGTCGAGGCTGTCCAGGCGGCCGTCGGCGGTTTCGCCGTTGGGGTACATCAGGAATGGCACCGGGCCGTGGGCGGAGCCGGGCAGGGCGACGTCGTGGCCGTGGTTGTAGGCCACCCAGTTCATTTCCCAGGCGCCGAACAGCATGACGCGGGCGCTGCGCACGCGGGCGTCGGTGGCGGGCAGGTCGCCGGGCGGTTCTTCCAGCATGACCTTGCGCACGTCGGCCGGGTCCACCGGGATCCAGCCATAGCCGTCGGCGTAGAACTCGGCGCGGCAATGCTGCGCGCGGGTGACGTCGCCGGCCTTGCCCAGGCTCTTGTAGCCGAGCTGCGAGTCGGCCACGCGCAGGCCGTAGGCGTCGCGGGCGGGGATGCCGGAGGCCCGCGCCAGCGCGACGAACAGCGCGTTGATGTCGGCGCACTTGCCGTTCAGGTCGTTGGCGGTGAGCATGTAGCGCACGTCGCCGGTGCCGCAGCCGCGGGTGGAGGCGGTGCGGCAGGTGTTGTCGACCACCCAGTCATAGATCGCCCGGGCCCGCGCCAGCGTGCCCTGGTGGCCCTGGGTGATGCGGTCGGCGGTGGCCTTGACGATGCCGTCGGTGGGCAGCAGCTCGGTGGGCTGGATGAACTCGCGCAGGGTGGCGGCGCTTTCGCGCGGGGCGCCGGGGGACGGCTGGGTCAGGTCGACGCGGCGGTTGCGGGTCTGGAAGCGGCTGGTCACGGTGACCTCGCGCGGCGCCTGGGCGTCGGGCCATTGCACCGCCAGCATGCGCACGTCGTAGCCGGGGGCCTGCGCCAGCTGCGCGCTGCCGCCGCCGCTGACCAGCCAGGCGCTTTGCGCGCCGCGCTGGTAGGACGTGTCGGCGGCGTAGGGCAGGGGTATCCAGAGGCGCGGATGGGCGCCGGGGTCGAGCACCTGGATGTGGGTGGTCAGTTCGAAGCCGCGCCAGTCGGCGCTGATGGGCGCCTGCTCGGCGCGTGCGGCCAGGGGCAAGGCCGCCTGGGCGGCGCACAGGGCGCCCGAGAAACGGAGGAAGTGTCGGCGATCCATAAAGCCCTCACGCACGGTGAAGTTTGGCTGTCGGTGCGCCCGGTGGCGGGCGGCCGTCCGTTGCTGCCTGCTGCCAGATCATCATAGGGCCATTCGGGGGCGCGATGCTATCCTTTTCCCATCACCTATGGAGAGACTGACATGACCCAGGATGCTGCGTCCGCGGCGGTGCCGCGCTTGACCTCGCTGTCCCATGGCGGCGGCTGTGGCTGCAAGATCGCGCCCGGCGTGCTGTCGCAATTGCTGGCGCGTTTCGGGCCGGCCGCCAGCTACCCCAACCTGCTGGTGGGCACCGAGACGGCCGACGATGCCGCCGTCTACCGGCTCAACGACGAGCAGGCCCTGATCGCGACCACCGACTTCTTCATGCCGATCGTCGACGATCCCTACGACTTCGGCCGCATCGCGGCCACCAACGCGCTGTCCGACGTGTACGCCATGGGCGGCACGCCGATCATGGCGCTGGCGATTGTCGGCATGCCCATCAATGTGCTGCCGCACGGCGTCATCGCCGACATCCTGCGCGGCGGCGAATCGGTCTGCAAGGACGCCGGCATTCCGGTGGCCGGCGGCCACAGCATCGATTCGGTCGAGCCGATCTACGGCCTGGCGGCGATGGGGCTGGTGCATCCGGACCGCATCAAGCGCAACGCCGACGCCCGCGCCGGTGACGTACTGGTGCTGGGCAAGGGCCTGGGCGTGGGCATCCTGTCGGCGGCGCTCAAGAAGAACCGCCTGAACGCGGACGGCTACCGCGTGATGATCGAGACGACCACGCGCCTGAACCGGCCGGGCGCGGCCCTGGCGGCGCTGGACGGCGTGCACGCCATCACCGACGTCACCGGCTTCGGCCTGCTGGGCCACACGCTGGAGATGGCGCGCGGCGCGGGGCTGACCGCGACCCTGCGGCGCGAGGCCCTGCCGTGGCTGCCGGGCGTGCAGGCCTTTGCCGCCGACGGCGTGATCACCGGCGCGTCGGGCCGCAACTGGGCCTCGTATGGCGAATCGGTGCGGCTGGCGGCCGGCGTGACCGACGTCGAACGGGCCTTGCTGACCGATCCGCAGACCTCCGGCGGCCTGCTGGTGGCGTGCGCGCCGCAAGCGGCGCAGGCGGTGCTGGATCTGTTCCGCGAACAGGGTTTCGCCGACGCCGCGGTGGTCGGCGAGATGACGGCGGGCGACCCGCTGGTGCGGGTCGACTAGCGCGCATCGCGACGGCGCGGCCGGGCGTGCCGGTCCGGGCCGCGCCGCGGCTCAGGGCCGCTCCGGGCGCGATGGCAGCTGGTGCTGCACCTGGTAGTTGATCTGCCATTGCAGCAGCGGACCGTAGGCGTCGAGCCGAGCCTGTTCGGCCGCCTGGGCCGGCGTGGCGTCGCGTTCGGCCGCCAGCGCCAGGCCGGCGCCATCGGCCCAGGGCAGGATGCGGCCGGGACGGTCGCGCAGGTAGGCGCCGTCGCGCGTGATCAGCAGGCGCGGATTGTTGAAGCCGAAGCACCATTGCGGGTCGGGTTGGGCCGCCAGCAGGTTGCAGCCGCTGCGGAAATAGGGCGTGTCCGGCAGGCTCAGCTGATACAGCGTCGGCAGGATGTCCTTGTGGCTGCCGGGGCGCGCGGGATCGTAGGTCGACTGCCCGCGATAGGCGCGCGGCACATACAGGTAGAACGGCACGGCGCGCGCCAGCACGGCATCGCTGTCGAGCGCGTAGTCGACGCCCAGGATGTTGTGGTCGCCGGTGACGGCGACGATGGTGTTGGCGCCGTTGGGCGAGGCCTTCAGGCGGGTCAGGAAATGGCCCAGCTGATCGTTGGCGTAGCGCAGCGTGTCGAAGGCCTCGTCCAGGCCGGTCCAGCCGGCGTAGTAGGGCAGTCGTTCGATGTCGTCCAGGTCGAGGCCGCCGCGTTGGCCGCCCTCGGGCACCAGGAAGGGCGGATGGTGGGTGGTGGACAGGGCCATGACGAGCAGGCGCTCGCCGTCGCGGTCTGCCCGCGCCAGCCGCTCGCCGATGTAGCGGAACATGTATTCGTCCGGCACGCCCCAGACCCCGGGCTGCGCCTCGGGGTAGCGCTGCCGCAATGTCAGCTGGTCGACGAATTCCTGCGCGCCCAGGTGGCTGGCGAAGCGGCCCAGGTTGCGCCAGGTGGCCGTGCCCGAAGTGACGAACACCACGCGGTAGCCGCGCGCCAGGAACGGCGCGAAGGCGTTGCTGGCGAAGGTGGCGTTGGCCGCCGACGACTGGCTCGTGGCCGGCATCGGGCTGCGCACCAGCAGGCGGCTGAGGGTGTCGATGGTGCCGTTGCCCTCGGACAGGAAACGGTCGAAGCGCCAGTCCTCGCGCCAGTGCGGCCGCAGCGCGCCCAGCAGGTCGCGGCCGGGGCGGTCGTACATGTTCATGTGATGGCCCATGCTCTCCATCACCTGCAGCACCACGTGCGGCGGCCGCTCGCGCGCCTGCGGGTTGGCGCCGGTCGTGGCCATGAAGGGCTGCAGGCCCTGGCCCGACCTTCCCAGGAAACGCTGGTAGAGCTGCGCGCCCTCGTCGTCGGCGACGCTCGTGAAGCGCTTGTCGTTGTCGCGCTCGGACAGCGCCCAGAAGAAGGCCGAAATGCCGTTGGGCGCGATGTCGTTGAGCAATCGCAGCGAGGAAATGCCGGTGTCGTCCTTGTTGAGCGGGAAGGCGCCGAGCGAGCCGCGGCAGGCCAGCACGGTCACGCTCAGGATCAGCAGCATCCGCAAGGCACTGGGCGCCAGCGGCCGCCGCGCCAGCCGCGCGCGCAGCACCCGGGCGCGCCAGCGGCACGCCAGCCAGCTGGTGCCGGCCAGCACCGCCGCCAGCAGCGCCAGCGTGCGCAGCACCGGATAGCCGTGCCACAGCGTCGCCACGATGGCGCGGGTATCGTCGTCGATCAGGCCAAACACGAAGATGTCGATCGAGCGCGAGAAGGTGGCGAAGTAGCACACGCTCACCACCGTGCTGGCGGCGAACAGCGTCGCCAGCACGGCGCCCAGGTAGGGCAGGCAACGCAGCCACAGGGCCTG
Organism: Achromobacter sp. 2789STDY5608615; assembly: GCF_001298995.1. NCBI lineage: Bacteria > Pseudomonadati > Pseudomonadota > Betaproteobacteria > Burkholderiales > Alcaligenaceae > Achromobacter > Achromobacter sp. 2789STDY5608615. The sequence continues at coordinate 9,159 of NZ_CYTY01000046.1, read as the reverse complement.
CGCCGCCGGGCGCGCGGCCAGCAGCAGGGCGGCCAGCAGCGGCGCCGAGAATGCGATGGCCGCGACCTTGATGTCGAACAGCAGGCCGATCGCCAGGGTGCGGTTGATGTCCTGCGGCAGCGCCGCATAGGCGCCCGGCGGCGCATAGGCCGCCAGCAGGTAGGCGCGGCCGGCGCCTTGCGCCAGCACCGACACCAGCCACGGCGCCAGCAGGATCAGGAAGGAACGCTGGAAGTTGATGAACCAGGCTTGCCAGGCGTCCGCGGAACGGAAGCGCTTCATCTGCGTCATGAAAGAAATGCGGGGCGTTGCCGGAAAGCGGCGGCAACAGGCCGCGCCCGCCGTCGGGACGGTGGGTACGGGGTTCATTCGCAGGGGAGCTCGGAGCCGTGCGGGGATGCAGGCCGCAATCTACAGGAGGGGCAGCGCGAATCTATGAAGGTTTGTATAGAACTTGTAGCGCGCTGCCCAGACCATCAACCGGTGCGTCGGTCTGAAAGGACGGCATGTCCGCCGGCGCCCGCCATTTGTCGGGCTTATTCCGGGGTCAGCAGGCTCGCCGTCGTGGCGGCCTGCTGCACCAGCCAGCGCGTCACGATCTCGGCGTCGGGCGTGCTGCGGCGCGCGTTGCGCACCAGCCAGTAGGCATGTTCGGTGGCATCGGCGGGTTGGCCGCCGACCGTGGCCAGGCGGTGGTCGGCCAGCATTGGCGCGATCAGCGCCAGCCGCCCCAGCGCGATGCCATGGCCGGCCAGGGCCGCATGCACGATCTGGTCGTACTGGTTGAAGCGCAGCATGCCCTTGGGCCGCACGCGGCCCAGGCCGCGCGCGTTGAGCCATTCGGACCACTGCAGCCAGGGGCGGGTGGGGTCGTCGAACTCCAGCAGCACGTGGCGCTGCAGCTCGCGCGCGTCCAGGGCGCGGGCCTTGAGCGAGGGATGCGCCACCGGCACCACCGATTCGCCGAACAGCCAGACCGCGCCGTCCGGCACCGTGTCGCGCAGGCTGTAGCGGATGGCGATGTCGACGCTCTCGCGGTCGATGTCGATGACGCGGTTGTCGGCCGCGACGCGCACGTCGATGTTGGGATAGGCGGCCTGGAAGTCGCCCAGCCGCGGCAGCAGCCAGAGCGAGGCCACGCCGATGGTGGTGGTGACGGTGACCGGGGTGCGGCGCTCCGGCGCGCGCAGTTGCTCGGTGAGGTCGCCCAGCTGGCTGAGCCACGCGTCCGCCATGCGGAACAGCTGCGCGCCCTCGGACGTGAACGAGACGCTGCGAAAGCCCCGCAGCAGCAGCGGCACGCCCAGGTGCGCTTCCAGCGCCCGGATCTGCCGGCTGACGGCCGATTGCGTCACGTGCAGGTCCTGCGCCGCCAGCGTGATGCTCATGCGCCGGCCCACGGCGACGAAGCCTCGGACCAGATCAAGCGGGGGAAGTTTGGCCAGCGGGTATGACATTCGTGAAACTCATGCGTAGGCGGCGGAAATTTCGCTTGTGCAATATAACGCCTGCGGCGTCCAATATGACTCGGACGACGGGTGAAGCGAAGGCGATTCGGCCAGGCCCGCCGGCCTGGTTTCCCAGTTCCCCAGCCGTTGGAGCTTGTGTCATGAATGCGCCCCTGTCCGCCACGCCCCGCCTCGAGATGTGGTTCGATTTCGCCAGTCCCTACAGCTATCTGGCGATCGAGCGTATCGGCGAGCTGGCGGCGCGGGCGGAGGTACGGGTCGACCTGCGGCCGTTCCTGCTGGGACCGATCTTCCAGGCCCAGGGCTGGAACGACACGCCGTTCCGGCTGTTTCCCGGCAAGGGCGCCTACATGATGCGCGACATCGCGCGCCTGGCCGAAAAGTACGGCGTGCCCTACAACCGGCCGCGCCTGTTCCCGCGCATGAGCGTGCTGCCGGCGCGCATCGCGCTGCTGGGCGAGGACGAACCCTGGGGCCGTGATTTCTGCCTGGCCGTGTTCCGCGCCAATTTCCAGCGCGACGAGGACATCCAGGCCGAGGACGTGGTGCACGCGCTGCTGACCGGGCTGTCGCTGGACGCCGACGCGCTGATCGCGCGCGGCAAGTCGGAAGCCGCCAAGGAGGCGCTGCGCCGCCGCGTCGACGAGGCCCGTCACCTGGGCCTGTTCGGGGCGCCGACCTTCCTGGTGGACGGCGAAATGTTCTGGGGCAACGACCGCCTCGAGGACGCGCTCGAATGGACCCGCCGCGCGCCCGTCAGCGCCTGGGCCGCCGCGGCCGGCTGACGCTGCCGGTTTCAGGTCCGTCTTGCCATCGCCGCCGCCGCGCGGCCACCTTGCAGATTTCTTCCGTCAACGCTTTATCCGCAATGAAAAACAGCAGCAGTCCGCTACGTGGCGCACCCATGCCGGGTGGCCGTTCGTTCACGCAATTTCGCGCCGCGCGCATCCGCCGCGTCTCGTTCCAGTGGCAACAACAGGAGGCCTGTGGCGCCGAGCCGGCAGGCAAGGGCGGCGGGCCGCGGCGTTCCTGACGCGCCGCGTCCGCCGGGCCGCCCCGGGCGCCGGCTTCAACCGCGCGTGACCGGGGCCACGTTGGCCCACTCCTCGTCCGAATACAGGCGCGAGCGCAGCAGGAAGCGCCTGCCCTCGGCGCTGTCGAGCGAGAACGCGCCGCCGCGTCCGGGCACCGCGTCGATGATGAGCTGGGTGTGCTCCCAGTAGGCGAACTGGTCTTCGCCCATGTAGAACGGGCAGCCCTCCAGTTCGCCGAGCAGCACGTCCGAGCCGCCCACCATGAATTCGCCCAGGGCGTAGCACATGGGCGAGCTGCCATCGCAGCAGCCGCCCGACTGATGGAACATCAGCGCGCCGTGCTTGGCGCGCAGGGTGTCGATCAGTTCGCGGGCCGCGTCGGTGGCCACCACGCGCGCAGTGATCTCAGGCATGGCCAGTCTCCCATGGCCCGCGCCGGGTGCCGGCCCGGCGCGGGCCCTCGACGCGTCAGAAGAAGCCCAGCTTCTTGGGCGAGTAGCTCACCAGCAGGTTCTTGGTCTGCTGGTAGTGGTTGAGCATCATCTTGTGGTTCTCGCGGCCGATGCCCGACTGCTTGTAGCCGCCGAACGCGGCGTGCGCCGGATAGGCGTGGTAGCAGTTGGTCCAGACCCGGCCGGCCTTGATGGCGCGGCCCATGCGATAGCACGTGTTGGCGTCGCGCGACCAGACCCCCGCGCCCAGGCCGTAGAGCGTGTCGTTGGCCAGCGCCAGCGCGTCGTCGGCGTCCTTGAACGTGGTCACCGCCACCACCGGCCCGAAGATCTCTTCCTGGAACACCCGCATCTTGTTGTGGCCCTTGAAGACGGTGGGCTGCACGTAGTAGCCGCCTTCGAGCGCGCCCTGCATCTTGGCGCGCTCGCCGCCGGCCAGCACCGCTGCGCCTTCCTGCTTGCCGATGTCCAGGTACGACAGGATCTTCTCCAGCTGTTCGGTGGAGGCCTGCGCGCCCAGCATGGTGTCGGCGTCCAGCGGGTTGCCCTGCTTGATCTCGGCCACGCGCTTGAGCGCGCGCTCCATGAACTTGTCGTAGAGCGATTCCTGGATCAGCGCGCGGCTGGGGCAGGTGCAGACCTCGCCCTGGTTCAGCGCGAACATGACGAAGCCCTCGACCGCCTTGTCGAGGAAGTCATCGTCCTGCGCGGCCACGTCGGCAAAGAAGATGTTGGGCGACTTGCCGCCCAGCTCCAGCGTCACCGGAATGATGTTCTGCGACGCGTACTGCATGATCAGGCGGCCGGTGGTGGTCTCGCCGGTGAAGGCGATCTTGGCGATGCGCTTGCTCGAGGCCAGCGGCTTGCCGGCTTCCAGGCCGAAGCCGGTGACCACGTTGACCACGCCCGGGGGCAGCAGGTCGCCGATCAGTTCCATCAGCAGCAGGATGCCCAGCGGCGTCTGCTCGGCCGGCTTGAGCACCACGCAGTTGCCCGCCGCCAGCGCCGGCGCCAGCTTCCAGGCGGCCATCAGGATGGGGAAGTTCCACGGGATGATCTGGCCGACCACGCCCAGCGGCTCGTTGAAATGGTAGGCCACGGTGTCGTGGTCGATCTCGGACAGCCCGCCTTCCTGGCTGCGGATGCACGAGGCGAAGTAGCGGAAGTGGTCGATCGCCAGCGGGATGTCGGCGGCGCGGGCCTCGCGGATCGGCTTGCCGTTGTCCCAGGTCTCGGCGGTGGCCAGGCGTTCCAGGTTGGCTTCCATGACGTCGGCGATGCGCATCAGGATCTGCGCGCGTTGTGCCGCCGGGGTCGCACCCCATTTGGGTGCGGCGCGGTGCGCGGCATCCAGCGCCAGGTCGATGTCGCGCTCCTTCGAGCGGGCGTTGCGGCTCAGCACCTGGCCCGTGACCGGCGTGACGTTGTCGAAGTATTCGCCATCGGCGGGCTTCTGCCATTTGCCGTCGATGAAGTTGTCGTACTGCGTTCTGAGATCCAGGCGCGTGCCATAGGATTCGGGGGTGACGCGGGTCGCGATGTCCATGCTTGTCTCCGGTATTGTGGGAATGACGGCAGTCGGGTGCCTGCTTCTCCTGAAGCAAATCGCGTGCCATCGGGGGGTTATCCGCTGGACAAGCGCGCGTGCCGCGTGCGAAAGTAGATTTCCACGCGCCGGCAAAGGGCGTGGGCGGCGCATTGCCGCCCCAGGGTGTCGCGTTTCGCGACAGTGTCGCGGAACAGGTGTCGCAGAACACCGTCCAAGGAGACATGCATGGCCAGTCAATCCCGTCGGCAATCGCTGACGCAAGCGCGCCAGCTGTTCAACCAGCAGGGCGTCGTGCCCGGCGGGCTGGTCGCCGAGCCCATCCTGCGGTCCTGGCGCCGTTGCGCCGATCTGGGCTTCGACATGCGCGGCGCGCGCCGCGCCGAGCCCATGACGGCCGGCGAGCTGCGCGAGGCGCGTGAACGCAACGAGGCGCTGCGGCGCCTGTCCGAACCGGCCATGTCGCTCCTGCGGCGCGAAGGCGGCAGCGACGGGCTGGTGATCCTGTCCGATGCGCAGGGCCTGGTGCTCGACAGCGACGGCGACATCGATTTCGCGCAGCGCGCCTCGCGCGTGGCGCTCATGCCCGGCGCCCCGTGGGACGAGGCCGCCGCCGGCACCAACGCCATCGGCACCGCGCTGGTGGAAGGCCGGCCCATCGTCGTCGACGGCGCCGAACACTATTTCGAACCCAACCGCATCCTGACCTGCGCCGCCGTGCCCATCACCGACAGCGAAGGGCGCATGCTGGGCGTGCTGGACCTGTCGAGCCCGGCGCGCGCGATCCGTCCCGACGTGCTGGCGCTGGTGCGCGCGGCGGTCGACCTGATCGAGCATCAGCTGTTCGACGCGGCGCACGAGCCGTGCGCGGTGCTGCGCTTGCACGCCGACCGCTCGGGCCTGGGCACGCCCGGCGAGGCCCTGCTGGCCTTCCAGGGCGACCTGCTGGTGGGCGCCAACCGCCGCGCCTTGCAGATGCTGGGGCTGGCGCCCACGGCGCTGGGCGTGTATCGCTACGGCGACCTGTTCGATGGCGACCTCGACCACAGCCCCGACGCGGCCGGCCGGGTGCATGCGCGTTCCGGCGCGATCTATCACGCGCGCCTGCGCCTGCCGCGCGCCCGTGCGCCGCTGACGCCGCTGGCGCCGCAACCGACCCTGCGCCTGCCCGCGGCATCGCCGCCGCCGGCGCCCGTGGCGCGCGGCGGCCTGGCCAGCTTCGATGCCGCCACCCTGGGCGCGTTGGCGCGCGCGGTGCATCTGTCGGACGCGGGCGTCTCGATCCTGCTGCAGGGCGAGACCGGCGCGGGCAAGGAGATCTTCGCGCGCCAGCTGCATGCGCGCAGCCGGCGCGCGGCCGGCCCGTTCGTGGCGGTCAATTGCGCGGCGCTGCCCGAGAGCCTGATCGAGTCCGAGCTGTTCGGGTACGAGGACGGCGCCTTCACCGGCGCGCGCCGCCAGGGCAGCAAGGGGCTGCTGCGGCAGGCGCATGGCGGCGTGCTGTTCCTGGATGAGATCGGCGACATGCCGCTGGCGCTGCAGTCGCGCCTGCTGCGGGTGCTGCAGTCACGCGAGGTATCGCCGCTGGGGGCGGCGCGGCCGGTGCCGGTGGACTTCACGCTGGTGTGCGCGACGCATCGCGCGCTGGCGCACGATGGCCCCGATGCGCCGGTGCGCGCCGACCTGTATTTCCGCATTGCCGAATACACCGTGACGCTGGCGCCGCTGCGCGCCCGCGCCGACCTGCGCGAGCTGCTGCGCTCGCTATGGGCCGCGCAGGGCGCGGGGCCGGTGCTGCCGACCGAGATCGAGGACACGCTGGCGCATTACGCCTGGCCCGGCAATTACCGGCAGCTGGCCGCGGTGCTGCGCACGCTGCACGTGCTGGCGGGGGCCGCGGGCGTGGTCGATCGCGAGATGTTGCCGGCGGACCTCCGCGGCCAGCCGGCCGAGACGCCCGCGGCGGCGGCGGGCACGACCAATCTGCAAGCCATGGCCGACGACGCGATCCGCGCCGCGCTGGCCGCGCATGCGGGCAACGTCAGCGCCGCGGCGCGCGCGCTCGGCGTGCATCGCAGCACGCTGTACCGGCGCGCGGCGGCGCTCGGCCTGGCGCGGCCGCGCTGAGCGCGCGAACGCCCGCCCGGCGCGGCCGGAACGGGCCGCGTCGCCGGACGCGCGTTGCGTGAGAAGGGGAAGGGCGCGGCGCCGGCTCAGCCGACCACGCGCGCCAGTTCGGCGCCCGGGTCCGCGGCGCGCATGAAGGCCTCGCCCACCAGGAAGGCGTCGACCTTGTGCTCGCGCATCAGCTTCACGTCTTCCGGCTTGAGGATGCCGCTTTCGGTGACCACGCGCTTGCCGGCGGGAATGCGCGGCAGCAGGTCCAGCGTGGTCCGCAGGCTGGTCTCGAAGGTGCGCAGGTTGCGGTTGTTGATGCCCAGCAGCGGCGTCTTGAGCGTCAGCGCGATGTCCAGTTCCTGGGCGTCGTGCACTTCCACCAGCACGTCCATGCCCAGCTCCATCGCCAGCGTTTCCATCTCGCGCAGTTGCGTGGGCGTGAGCGCGGCGACGATCAGCAGCACGCAGTCGGCGCCCATCGCGCGGGCGGCGATGATCTGGTACGGATCGATCACGAAGTCCTTGCGCAGCACCGGCAGCGAGCACGCGGCGCGCGCCTGGCGCAGGTGGTCGTGCGAGCCCTGGAAGAACTGCACGTCGGTCAGCACCGACAGGCAGGCCGCGCCGTGCACGGCATACGAGGCCGCGATTTCAGCCGGTTGAAAGGTGTCGCGCAGCACGCCCTTGGACGGCGACGCTTTCTTGATTTCGGCGATCACGCCGGCCTTGCCCTGCGAGATCTTGTCTTCGATGGCCTGGGCGAAGCCGCGCACGTCCTGGCGCGCCTGCGCCTCGCGCAGGACTTCGGCTTCGCTGCGCATCTGGCGCGCGGCGGCGACTTCCTCGACCTTGACGGCGAGGATCTTCGCGAGAATATCGTTCATTTCTGGAATTTCCGGGTATATGCGCAGAAATCTTCCAGCTTGGCTCGCGCCGCGCCGGTGGAAATCAGTTCAAATGCTAGCGCTAACGCTGCGGGAATGGAATCGGCTTTATTGCCTGCGTAGATGGCGAGACCCGCATTCAGCGCGACGATGTCGCGGGCGGTGCCCTCGACATTGTCCAGCGCCTCTATGACAAGCTCGCGCGACTGTTCGCGATTGGACACCTTGATGCTGCGATTGGACATCATGGATAGCCCGTAGTCCTCGGGGTGGATCTCGTACTCGCTGACCTTGCCGTCCTTGAGTTCGCCCACCAGGGTGGCGCCGCCCAGCGAGGCCTCGTCCATGCCGTCCTTGCCGTGCACCACCAGCACGTGACGCGAGCCCAGGCGTTCCAACACGCGCACCTGGATGCCCACCAGGTCGGGGTGGAACACGCCCATCAGCTGGTTGGCGGCGCCGGCCGGGTTGGTCAGCGGGCCGAGGATGTTGAAGATGGTGCGCACGGCCAGTTCCTTGCGGACCGCGGCCACGTTCTTCATGGCGCCGTGATGGGCCGGCGCGAACATGAAGCCGATGCCGGTGGCCTGGATGCACTCGGCCACCTGTTCGGGCGTCAGCACCAGGTTGGCGCCCAGCGCTTCGAGCACGTCGGCGCTGCCGCTCGACGAGGACGCGCTGCGGTTGCCGTGCTTGGCGATCGGCACGCCGGCCGCCGCCGCCACGAACATGGCGGTGGTGGAGATATTGAAGGTGTGGCTGCCGTCGCCGCCGGTGCCGCACATGTCGAGCAGGTCTTCGGGGTTGGGCGTCACCACCGGCGTGGCGAATTCGCGCATGACCTGCGCGGCCGCGGTGATTTCACCAACCGTTTCCTTTTTCACGCGCAGGCCCATCAGCAGCGCGCTGGCGATCTGCGGCGACATTTCGCCGCGCATCAGCATGCGCATCAGGTGCAGCATTTCGTCGTGGAAAATTTCGCGGTGCTCGATACAGCGCGTCAGCGCTTCGGAGGGGGAGATCGTCACGGTGCGTCCTTCTTAGGCGAGGTTCAGGAAATTGCGCAGCAGGGCGTGGCCGTGTTCGCTGAGCACGGATTCGGGGTGGAACTGCACGCCGTACAGGGGCAGCGTCTTGTGGCGCACGCCCATGATGTCGCCGTCTGGCGCCGTGGCCGTCACGGCCAGGCACTCGGGCAGCGTCGCCGGGTCGATGGTCAGCGAGTTGTAGCGGATGACAGTGTACGGCGTCGGCAGGTCGGTGAAGATGTCCGTCCCGGTATGCGAGATCTGGACGGTCTTGCCGTGCATGATCTGCTGGGCGCGGACGATGTCGCCGCCATAGGCGGCGCCGATGGCCTGGTGGCCCAGGCACACGCCCAGGATCGGCTTCTTGCCGGCGAAGGCCTGGATGACGGGCACCGAGATGCCGGCCTCGGCCGGCGAGCACGGGCCGGGCGACACGCAGATGCGGTCGGGGTTGAGCGCGGCGATCTCTTCCAGGGTGATCTGGTCGTTGCGCGCCACGCGCACGTCCTCGCCCAGTTCACCGAAGTACTGGACCAGGTTGTAGGTAAACGAGTCGTAGTTGTCGATCATCAACAGCATTTTTTTCTCCAGGCGGGCCGATTCGCGGCCCGGGGCGGTCATGGGGGGG
>NZ_CYTY01000045.1:26558-45447 GCF_001298995.1 Achromobacter sp. 2789STDY5608615 | reverse complement strand
GGGGGGGGCTGGCCAGCGGCGCCCTGTTCGTCGGCCTGGGCTGGATCGCGCCGGTGGACGTGTTGCCATTCGCGCTGGTGGCGCCGGGCATCTGCGCGCCGGTGCTGCTGCTGCATACGCTGCTGCACGACCTGGGCAGCGCCACGGCCGCCGCGCAGCGCGTGCTGGCGCTGCTGCGGACACCGGTGCTGGCAGCGCCCGGGAGCGGCCGGCGCGAGACGCCGGCCGGCCACGAGGTGCGCTTCGAGAATGTCGGCTATGCCTACGGCGAGGCGCGCCCGGCGTTGTCGAACATCAGTTTCACGCTGCAACCCGGCACCGTTACGGCCGTCGTCGGCACGTCGGGCGCGGGCAAGTCCACGCTGGCGCGGCTGTTGCTGCGGTTCTTCGATCCGGCCGAGGGGCGCATCACGTTGGGCGGGGTGGACCTGCGGCACATCGAGACCACGCAGCTCTACCGGCGCATCGGCTTCGTGTTGCAGGAAGTGCGCCTGATCCACGCCAGCATCCATGACAACATCGCGCTGGGCCGGCCGGCGGCCAGCCGCCTGGAGGTCGAGGCCGCCGCGCGCGCCGCCAACATCCATGAACGCATCCTGGCGCTGCCGCGCGGCTACGACTCGGTGGTCGGCGAGGACGCCCAACTGTCGGGTGGCGAACGCCAGCGCGTGAGCATCGCGCGCGCCGTGTTGCTCGACGCGCCGGTGCTGGTGTGCGACGAGGCCACGGCGGCGGCCGATGCCGGCAACGAGGTGGCGATCCAGGAGGCGCTGTCGCGCTTCGCGCAAGGGCGCACGCTGATGGTGATCGCCCATCGGCTGGATACGGTGATGCACGCCGACCGCATTCTGGTTCTGGAGGACGGCGCCATCGTCGAGCAGGGCCGGCACGACGCGCTGCTGGCGCAGGGCGGCCGCTATGCCCGGCTGTGGGCACTGGGCGGCTACGACGTGGCGGCGGAACAGGCGGGGGCGTCATGCTGAAGACGTTCCTGCTGTTGCTGGGCAAGGAGGCGTCCGTGCTGCGGCGCTATGCCGGGATGGCCATCGCCTATGGCGTGCTGTGCGGGGTGGCCATCGCCTCGCTGGCGCCGGTGCTGATCCATCTGCTCGACGGCGACGTGCGGCGGATGGCGCCTTGGCTGGCGCTGCTCGCGGCCGAGGTGGCGGTTTGCTGGCTGTTGCGGCGCCAGGTGGAGCGGGCCGGCGTGCGCGTGGGCGTGGCCATCCTGCAAAGCGGCCGCCATCGCCTGGGCGAGCACGTGGCGCGGCTGCCGGTCGGGTGGTTCACGCCCGCGAACACGGCGCGCCTGGGGCATGTGGTCACGCAGGGCATGATGGCGGTGGCCCAGCTTCCCGCGCACGTGTTCACGCCGGTGCTCACCGGGATCGTGACGCCGATGGTGCTGGTGGTGGCGCTGTTCGCGCAGCACTGGCTGCTGGGCGTGATCGCGCTGCTGGCGCTGCCGCTGCTGGCCGGCGTCCTGGCATTGACGGCCGCCATGTCGCGGCGGGCGGACGACGCGTTCCATCGCAGCTTTGCCGATGCCAGCCAGCGCGTGGTGGAGTTCGCCCAGGCGCAGTCCGTGCTGCGCGCGTTCAATGGCGACGGCGGCGGCCTGCGCTTGCTGGAGCAGGCGGTCGAACGCCAGCGCCAGGCCGGCGCGCGGTTGATCTGGTTGTCGGCGGGGTCGGCCGTCCTGAATGCCTGGGCCGCGCAGGCGGCATTCGCCGCCATGCTGATGGCGGCGGTGTGGTGGGCCAACGATCTCGCGGGCGGCCCGCTGGCGCCCGGCGCGGCCGCGGCGGTCATTGTCTCGCTGGTGCTGGCGGCCCGCTACGTCGACGCGCTGCTGGAAGTCGCGGGCTATGGCGAAGTGCTGCGCGGCGCGCGCGGCCAGCTCGATGCCATCGCGGCGCTGTTCGCGGTGCAGCCGCTGCCGGAGCCCGGGACGCCGCAGGCGCCGCGCGATGGCGCGATCGAACTGCGCGAGGTGGACTTCCGCTACGCGCCGGAGGAAGCGGACGTATTGCGCGGCGTGACGCTGCGCATCGCGCCGGGCAGCATGGTCGCCCTGATCGGCGAGTCCGGTTCCGGCAAGACCACACTGGCGCGGCTGATCGCCCGCTTTTTCGACGCGACCGCGGGCAGCGTCAGCGTCGGCGGCGTCGATGTGAGGCAGATCGCCAGCGCGCGCCTGGCCGGCCAGATCCGCCAGATCTTCCAGGACAACTATCTGTTTTCGGGCAGCATCGCCGACAACATCCGCGTCGGCAAGCCGGACGCCAGCGACGCCGAGGTCATGGATGCCGCGCGGCAGGCAGGCGTGGCGGCGATTGCCGAACGGCTGCCGCAAGGCCTGGACACGGCGGTGGGCGAGGGCGGCGCGCGCCTGTCCGGCGGCGAACGCCAGCGCGTCGCCATTGCCCGCGCCTTGATCAGCGCCGCCCCGATCCTGCTGGTGGACGAGGCGTCCGCGGCGCTGGATGCCGAGAACCAGATCGTCGTCACCGAGGCGCTGGCGCGGTTGCGCGGCCGCTGCACGCTGGTGGTGATTGCCCATCAGCTCTCCACGGTGGCGATGGCCGACCAGGTCGTGGTGCTGGAAGCGGGCCGCATTGTCGAACAGGGGTCGCCCACGCTGCTGCGCGCGAGCCAGGGGCGCTATGCGCGATTCCTGGCGCAGCGTCGGGCTGCCAAGGGCTGGCGCATCGCCGCCGCGGCGCCGGACGAGGCGGGCGGCTGATGCGTGCGGGGTTGATCGGCGTGTTCATCGTGCTGTGCGGCGCGTCGCTGCTGGTGGGCGCGCGGCAGATGGCATGGTCGCAGGTGTTGTCGCTGTCGGGCGACGCCTGGCTGACGCTGACGGCGAGCCGGCTGCCGCGCCTGGCGGCGCTGGTGCTGACGGGCGTGGGGCTGTCGGTCTGCGGCGTGATCCTGCAGCACGTGGTGCGCAACAAGTTCGTCGAACCCGCCACCTCGGGCGGGCTGGACGCCGCCAAGTTCGGCATCCTGGTGTCGCTGACGCTGGCGCCCGCCGCCGGCGCGACCGTGCGGATGCTGTTCGCGCTGGCGTTCTGCCTGGCCGCCAGCCTGCTCTTCGTGGCGATCGTGCGCCGCGTGAAGTTCAAGAACACCGTGCTGGTGCCGGTGATCGGCCTGATGTACGGCGGCGTGCTGAGCGCGCTGGCCGAGTTCCATGCCTATCGCCACAACATCCTGCAGAGCATGCAGGGCTGGATGCTGGGCGATTTCTCCCGGATCGTGCAGGGGAACTACGAAATCATCTACCTGATCCTGCCGATCGTCGCGTTGACGTATCTGTACGCGCACCGTTTCACCGTGCTGGGCATGGGCGAGGGCGTGGCGTCGAGCCTGGGGCTGAACTATGGCGCCACCGTGGCGCTGGGGCTGATGCTGGTGGCCGTGACGGTGTCCGCCACGGTCATCACGGTCGGCGCGATTCCCTTCGTCGGCCTGGTGGTGCCGAATCTGGTGGCGCTGCATTACGGCGACAACCTGAGCCGCACCCTGCCGGTGGTGGCGCTGGGCGGCGCGTCGCTGCTGCTGGCCTGCGACGTGCTCGGGCGCCTGCTGATCCACCCGTTCGAAGTGCCCATCGGCCTGACCGCGGGCGGGCTGGGCGGCCTGCTGTTCCTGGCGCTGATCTTCTGGAAACACCGATGATGCGCCTGGCTTCGCGGCACCTGGCCTGGATGCTCGTCATCGCCCTGGCGCTGGCGTTCCTGTTCCTGGGCGCCGGCCTGGATTTCGACTACGTCATCCCCAAGCGGCTGGCGCGGCTGGCGGCCATGCTGATCGGCGGCGTGGCCATCGCCTGGTCGTCGATCGTGTTCCAGACGCTGACGGGCAATCGCATCCTGACGCCGGCCATCATGGGCTACGAGGCGGTCTACCTGTTGCTGCAATCGCTGCTGGTGCTGGGGCTGGGCGCGCAGAGCCTGGTGCTGCTGGGGGCGCACGGCAACTTCTTCCTGTCGGTGGCGGTGATGCTGGGCTATTCGTGGCTGATCCATCGCGGGCTGTTCAGCCAGGGCCGGCAGAACGTCCACTTCCTGCTGCTGGCGGGGTTGGTGCTGACGATGGTGATCGGCACCTTCACGCAGTTCGTGCAGCTCAAGACCAGCCCCGGCGAGTTCTCGATCCTGCTGGGTTTTTCGCAGGCGTCGTTCAACAAGACCGAACCGGCGCAGCTGCTGGTGTCGGGGCTGCTGGTGGCGGGCGTGTGCCTGGCCGGCCTGAAGACCCTGCCGACGCTGGACGTGATGTCGCTGGGGCGCGACCAGGCGATGTCGCTGGGCGTGGATTATCCGCGCCAGGTGCGGCGGCATTTGGCGTTGATCGCCACGCTGGTCGCGGTGTCGACCAGTCTGCTGGGGCCCACGGCGTTCATGGGCATCTTCGTCGCCAACATGGCTTATGCGCTGACGCGCACGCGCCGGCACCGGGTCACCCTGTCCGCCGGCTGCGCCATCGCGGTGGGTCTGTTCCTGCTGGCCCAGCTGGCGGTGGAGCATCTTTTCAACTACCGGACCACCGTCGGCATCCTGGTCAACCTGGCGTGCGGCGCCTGGTTCCTCGCGCTGATGGCGCGGGCGCGGGGCACCGCATGATTACCGTCAAGCATCTTTCCAAACACTATGGCGCGCGCGCCGTGCTGTCCGACGTCAACGCGCGGTTTCCGGCGGGGCGGCTGACCTCGCTGATCGGCCCCAATGGCGCGGGCAAGACGACGCTGTTGATGATGATCGCGCGGCTGCTGGCGCCGACCCGGGGCGAGATCCTGATCGAAGGCCGCGATGTGTCGGACATCCGCGTCGGCGACTACGCCCGGCGCGTGGCCACGCTGCGCCGGTCTCCCGATTTCAACCTGCGCCTGACGGTCGAGGAGCTGGTCGCGTTCGGCCGCTTCCCCTACAGCCGGGGCGCGCTGACGCCTTTGGACCGGCGCTTGATCGACGAGGCCATCGCGTTCCTGTCGCTGCAACCGCTGCGCCAGGCCTATCTCGACGAGCTGAGCGGCGGGCAGCGGCAGATGGCGTTCCTGGCCATGACCATCGCCCAGCAGACCGACTGCCTGCTGCTCGACGAGCCGCTGAACAACCTCGACATCAAGCACGCCGTACAGATCATGCGGGCGCTGCGCCGCCTGTGCGATATGCACGGCCGCACCGTGATCCTGGTGGTGCACGACATCAACTTCGCGGCCAGTTATTCCGACCACATCGTCGCCATGAAGGACGGCGCGGTGCATTGCGCCGGCACGGTGCCCGAGGTCGTGACCGAGGACCGCTTGCGGGAACTGTATGGGCTGGATTTCGAGATCACGCACGGCGCGCGCGGCCGCCTGTGCAACTACTTCAACCCATCGGGAGAATTGACATGAACGGCAAGCACAGGACCTGGGCGTTCGCCCTGCTGGTGGCCGCCACGATCGCGCTGCAGGGCTGCGGCCAGGAAACGGCGCCCAAGGCGGCGCAACCGTCGCCGTCGTCCGGCGCGGAGGCGCCGCCGGCCTACGCCGCCATCACGGTGCGGCACAAGCTCGGCGTCACCGTCATCGACAGGCAGCCCCGGCGCGTGGTGGCGCTGGACATGAACGAGGTCGACTTCCTGGACCTGCTGGGCGTGCCCGTGGCCGGCATGCCCAAGGACTTCGTGCCGCACTTCCTGGCCAGGTACCGGGACGCGCCGGACGTGCGGGACACGGGCGCGATCGTGCAGCCCAACCTGGAGCGGGTGCACGCGGCCAAGCCCGACCTGATCCTGATCACGTCGCTGCAGGCCAACCACTACAAGGAACTGAGCCAGATCGCGCCGACGATCCATTTCGACGTGGATTACCGCGACAGCCAGGTCAATCACATCGAGGTCGTCAAGGACCACCTGATCACGCTCGGGCGGATCTTCGGCAAGGAAGACTTGGCCCGCCAGCAGGCGGCCGGGCTGGACGAGAAAGTCCAGGCGGCCCGGCGCCTGATCCAGGACCGTCCCGAGAAGGCGCTGATCGTGCTGCACAACAACGGCGCCTTCACGTCCTTCGGCCCGCAGTCGCGCTACGGATTCGTCTTCAACGCGCTGGGCGTGAAGCCGGCCGGCCCGATGGCGGAGGCCGGCCTGCATGGCCAGCCGATCTCCAGCGAATTCATCCAGCAGGCCAATCCCGACGTGATCTACGTGGTGGATCGCACCGCGGTGATGGAACGCCGGCCCGCGCTGACCGCCGAGACGCTGGGCAACCCGTTGCTGCGCGAGACGCCGGCGTGGAAGCACGGCCGCGTGGTCTTTGCCGACGCCGAGGCCTGGTATGTCACGGCTGCCAGCGTGAATTCGCTGCGGATCGTGATCGACGACGTGATGAAGGGCTACCGCGACTGACCCGGTCGGCCGGCGCTTCGGCGCCAATGGTTTTATTGATTAACGATTCCCATTCGCCTCATTGTTTTCATTATTAATGCCGAAACCGATGAAGGCCAATCCACGCTCAACCGAACGGAGCATTCCATGAGCACACGTCGCCATCGTGGCCGCGTCGCGCGTCCCGCATCGCATGCCGCGCACGCCAGGACCGCCTTTTCCCTCAACGGCCTGACCGCGGCCCTGTTCGGCCTGACGGCCGGCGCCGCCCTGATCGCGGCCCCGGCCGCGCAGGCCCAGCAGGCCGCCGAGAGTCGCGCCCGCGTCAGCGAGACGGCGGCGCAGGCGCAACCAGACCCGGCCGGCGCCGGGGTCAAGACGCTGCCGGCGGTACGCGTCACGGGCCAGTCCGAGGAGCCCGCCGCGCCCTATGCCGGCGGCCAGGTCACGTACGGCGGCCGCGCCGGCTTCCTGGGCGAGCGGGACTTCATGAGCACGCCGTTCTCGGTCATCAGCTATACCGACAAGTACATCCAGGACCTGCAGGCCCAGGACATCACCGACGTGATCGCCCGCACCGACCCGTCGGTGTTCAGCAACGGCGTCACCGGCGCCTGGAGCGAGAACTACTCGATCCGCGGCTTCAGCTCCAGCACCACCGACATCTCCTTCGGCGGACTGTTCGGCATGGCGCCGTACTACCGCACCACGCCGGAAATGTTCGAGCGCATCGAGGTGCTGAAGGGGCCGTCGGCCCTGCTCAACGGCATGCCGCCGGGCGGCTCGGTGGGCGGCACCGTCAACCTGGTGCCCAAGCGCGCCGGCGATGAGCCGTTGACGCGCCTGACCGCGACCTACATGTCGGACGCGCAGTTCGGCGGCCACCTGGACATGGGACGCCGCTTCGGCGAGGACAAGCAGTTCGGCATCCGCTTCAACGGCGTCTATCGCGATGGCGCCGGCGCGATCAAGGACCAGGACAAGAAGGCGCAACTGGCCGCCGTGGGGCTGGACTGGCGCAGCGAGCGCGTGCGCGTGTCGGCGGATCTGTACGACAGCGACGAGCGCGTGGACGGCGTGACCCGCGGCATCAACCTGGCGCCCGGCGTGGCCGTGCCCAGGCCGCCCAAGGCCGACACCTTGCTGAACCCGGACTGGGCGTATGTGCACAACCGCGATCGCGGCGCCATGGTGCGCGGCGAAGTCGACCTGAGCGACAACCTGATGGCGTACGCCGCGGTCGGCACCAGCCGGTCCGAGTACACCTACAACGGCGCCATCTCCGCTCAGGTGCTCAATGCCGCGGGCGACCTGCGCACCACCATCGGCCAATTGAACATGCACATCAGGAAGACCACCGGGGAGGCTGGGGTCAAGGGCAAGCTGCAGACGGGCGGCATCAAGCACCAGTGGGTGCTGAACACCACCTACTACACCGATACCGAACGCGACTACGGCCGCCGCTCGGTGCCGGGCGCGGACTGGACCACCAACATCTACAAGCCGGTCTGGGGGCCGGAGGTCGATGGCGTCTGGCCGGCGATCCTGCATACCGAGACGCGCCTGATCAGCTACGGCCTGGCGGACACGTTGTCGTTCGCCGAGGACCGGGTGCAGCTGACGCTGGGCGCGCGCCGCCAGGAGGTGCGTTCGGATACCTTCAATGTGGCCACGGGCGCGCGCACCAGCCGCTATGACGCCAGCGCCACCACGCCCGCGGCGGCGATCCTGTTCAAGGCCACCGACAATGTCTCGCTGTACGCCAACTACATCGAGGGACTGAGCAAGGGGCAGACGGCGCCGGTCACCGCCGCCAACGCCGGCGAGCTGTTCGCGCCGTACAAGACCAAGCAGAAGGAGGCTGGCATCAAGGTCGACTTCGGTGACTTCACCCATACCTTGAGCGTGTTCGAGATCACGCGGCCGAGCAGCTACACCAATCCCGTCACCAACGTGTTTTCGTTCGGCGGCGAACAGCGCAACCGGGGCGTGGAATGGGGCTTCTTCGGCGAACCGCTGCGCGGCGTGCGCCTGATGGGCGGCGTGGCGTACATCGACCCGAAGGTCACCAAGGCCGCGCTGGCCGTCAACGAGGGCAGGCAGGCGACCGGCGTGCCCAAGCTGCAGGGCAAGCTGGGCATCGAGTGGGATGTGCCGGCCGTGCAGGGGCTGACGCTGACCGCCAACGCGACCGCGGTGTCCAAGCAGTACATCAGCGCCGACAATTCGCTGTCGGTGGCCGGCCGCACCACCTATGACGTCGGCGCGCGCTACGCCACCAGGGTGGTCGACCGTCCGCTGGTCCTGCGGGCCAGCGTCAACAACCTGACCAACAAGGCGTATTGGGGCATGCCGCAGCTGTCGAGCCTGGCGCTGGGCGCGCCGCGCACCTTCATGCTGTCGGCGTCGATGGACTTCTGACGATGGCAAGCCGCCGGCCCCTTGGCGGCGTCGCGGGCCGGTCTCGCCTATTGGCAGCGCTGCGGCACCTTGCGCAGCGGTTCCGTGTAGCCCAGCGCCGCGACGCGCTCGGCCAGCTGCGCGTAGGCGTCATCGCTCAGGCAGGGAACGCGCGCCATGATCCACACGTAGTCGCGCTTGGAGCGGCCGATGATGGTGGTCTGGTAGGCGTCGTCCAGGTAGGCGATGACGTATTCCGCCTGGATCGGCCAGATGAACTGCATGCCCCAGACCGCGTTGCCGGTGTCCGGCCGCACCGTGGCCACCGGGTGCATGGTGCTCACCTCGGCGTCGAAGCTGCCCTTGCGGTAGCGGAAGTCGGTCTGGATGCGGCCATCGGGCAGCGGCCGGTAGCTTTCGACCGCGTCGTAGGCGTTGCGCTCGGGCCAGCTGGGGATGTGCGCGATGACGTACCAGTCGCCCATGAAGCGCGGCAGGTCGACATGGGCCACGGGCGGCATGGGCGCGGGCCCGGCGCAGCCCGCCAGCAGGCCCATCGCGGCGATACACAGGGCGCGCAACATGGCGGTCTCCTCAGGGGCGCGTGAAGCGGTAGTGGGCCACGCCCCATTGCTGGCCGTCGTCGTAGCCGAACAGCTCGGCGCAGGCCATCCAGAACATGCGCCAGCGCTGGTGCCACAACGGCGCCAGCTGCGGGCCATAGGCCTGCGCCAGCACCGCCCGGGCCTGCGCGGCGCGGGCGTCCTGGTTGGCCAGCCAGTGGTTGGCCGTGCGCGCGTAGTGCGTGCCGTCGAGAAACCACTTTTCCTGCAATTGCAGGTCGCGCTGGAAGTGCAGCAGCGTGTCGGCCGCCGGCATGATGCCGCCGGTGAAGAAGTGGCGTCCCATCCAGTTGCCGGCGCCTTCGGTCTCGAACGGATAGGCGCGCTCGCGGTGCGCGAAGATGTGCACGAACAGCTTGCCGCCGGGGCGCAGCCATTGGCCGATGCGCGCCAGCAGGTCCTGGTAATTGCGCATGTGTTCGAACATCTCCACCGAGACGCAGCGGTCGTAGGCGGCCGCCGGCAACGCCAGCGTGTTCACGTCGCAGGTGATGACGCGCACGTGCGCCCAGCCGCGTTCGCGGCAGCGCGCTTCGATGTGCTGGCGCTGGGTGGCCGAGTTGGACACGGCGGTGATGCGGGCGTTGGGATAGTGTTCGGCCATCCACAGGGTCAGCGAGCCCCAGCCGCAGCCCAGTTCCAGGATGTCCTGGCCGTCGGTCAGCTCGGCGCGTTCGCCGTACAGGCGCAGCATGGCGGCCTCGGCCTGGTCCAGGGTCTCGGCGCCGGTCGGATACAGGCAGCCGGAATACTTCATGCGGGCGCCCAGGCAGAGCTGGAAGAACGTGGTCGGCAGTTCGTAGTGCTGGGCGTTGGCGGCGTCGGTGTGGATGGCCACCGCGCTGGCGCGCAGGCGCGCGATCAGGTCCTGGTTGCGCGCCGTCCAGGCGTCGATGCCGCCGGCGTATTCGGCGGCCAGGCGTTCGGCGCACAGGCGGCGGATGCCCAGGCGCAGCAGCGCGTCGGGCACCAGGCCGCGTTCGGCCAGGCCAAGCAGGCCGGGCGCGGGGCGGTCGGCGGCAAGCGGAAGGTCGTGCAGGCTGGCGGTCGTCATGGCGGGCCTCGTCAGGATTTGGGGAACCACGGGAAGAAGGCCGAGGTGCGGCGCTGGTACGCGCGGTAGTCGTCGCCGCGCGTGCGCAGGGCCTGTTGCTCGGTGAAGGGGATGCCGCTGATCCAGCGCAGGAAGACGTACATCAGCACGGGGCCCAGCCACGCCAGCCAGGCCAGGGGCGAGCCCCAGGCCAGCGCGACGTAGGCGAACCAATGGCACCATTCGAAGAAATAGTTGGGATGGCGCGAGTAGCGCCACAGGCCGTCGCGGCAGGTCTGGCCGCGATGGGCCGGATCGTCGCGGAAGCGGTCGAGCTGGCGGTCGGCGATGACTTCACCGGCCAGCGCCGCCAGCCAGATCGCCAGGCCCAGCGCGACGGGCAGGCCGCGCGCGGCGCTCGTGCCCACCGCCAGGAAAGGCAGGCTGAACAGCATCACCAGCCCGGCCTGGAACATGAACAGGCCGAAGAACTTGCCCTGATGACCGCCCCAGTGTTCGCGCAGCGCGCGGTAGCGGCCGTCCTCGCCTTGCCGGACCCGCCGCCACAGATGCCAGGCCAGCCGCAGCGACCAGACGCCGGCCATCACGGCCAGGCAGGCCCGGGGCGCCCAGTCGCCCTGGCCGGTGGCGGCGGCCAGCAGGGCGCTGGCGCCCATGCCGGCGGCCCAGACCACGTCGACGATGCCCGCGTTGGCGTGGCGGCGTTGCCAGGCCCAGGCCAGCGCCATGGCGATGACCATGACGACGGCGATGATCAGCCATTGCGACAGGGGATTCATGCGGCCTCCCGCGTCCAGCGCTGCGCCCAGCGGGTCAGCGCGGGCAGGATCAGGCCCCAGCCCAGCGCCAGCGCGGCAACGGCGCGCCAGGCGGGCGCGTCGAACTGCACCGCCTGCCAGCCGCGCGCGGCGCCCCAGTAGGCCAATGGCCCGCCGATGGCGCCGAACCCGCAGGCCAGCCAGCGGCGCGGCCGCAGGTAGGCCAGCGAATGATTCAGCGTCAGGGCGAAGGCCGCCCACAGCGCCAGGATCCAGCGCGGCGCGGGCCAGGCATCGGCGGCGTAGACCGACCAGCCCAGCGCCGACAGCGCGCCATCGAGCAGGCAGCCGCACAGCAGCGCGGCGGCGGCCAGCTTCAGGTCGGCGCGCCACGTGACCGAGCAGGCCAGTTGCGCGGCAATGAAGACCAGGGCCGAGGCCACGCCCGGCCAGGCCAGGCCGCGGCCGGCGCCGATGATGGCGCTGAACCAGACCAGCTGGTAGCCGAGCAGGTTGGCCCAGAAGCGCATCACACACCCGCCTGGACCCAGCGTTCGCCCGTGCCGCGGGCGCCGGGGTGGGTCAGCAACAGATGCGAGACGCCGATGGAGCGTTCGCGGAAGCCGCCTTCGCAGTACGCCAGGTAGAACTCCCACAGGCGGCAGAAGCGGCTGTCGAAGCCCTGTCCCCGCACTTCGGGCAGGTGCGCCAGGAAGCGCTGGCGCCAGGCTTGCAGGGTGCGCGCGTACGACAGGCCGAAGTCCTCCAGGTGCACCAGGGCCAGGTCGCTGGCGCGCGTCTTGGCGCGCAGCATCGCCTCGATCGAGGGGATGAAGCTGCCGGGGAAGATGTGGCGCTTGATGAAATCCACTTCGCCCAGCGCCTGCTGGTAGCGGTGGTCCTCGATGGTGATGGCCTGGATCAATGCGCGGCCGTGCGGCGCGAGCAGGTCGGCGACCTTGGCGAAATAGGTCTCGAGGTATTGCGCGCCGATGGCCTCGATCATCTCGATCGACACCAGCTTGTCGTAGCGGCCCTGCAGGTCGCGGTAGTCCTGCAGCACCACGCTGACGCGATCGTCTAGGCCGGCGGCGCGCACCCGCGCCAGCGCCAGGGCGTGCTGTTCGCGCGAGATGGTGGCGGTGGTGACGTGGCAGCCGTAGTGGCGCGCGGCATGGATGGCGAAACCGCCCCAGCCGCTGCCGATCTCGACCACGCGGTCGCGCGGGCCGAGTTCGAGCTTGCGGCAGATGGTGTCGAGCTTGCGCCGCGACGCCTCTTCCAGCGTGTCGTCGGCGCCGGCCCACAGGGCCGATGAATACATCAGGTCGGGCGACAGGAACAGCGAGAAGAAATCGTTGCCGAGGTCGTAGTGCGCGGCGATGTTGCGGCGGCTGCCTTCGTGGGTGTTGCGGTTGCCGGCATGCCAGCGCCTGAGCAACCAGCCGGCCACGCGCGCCAGCCCGGATTCCATGCCGTCCAGCGTGTCGCGGTTGCGCACCAGCAGGCGCACCAGGGCGACCAGATCGTCGCAGGTCCACATGCCGTCGCCATACGCCTCGCCCGCGCCGACGCTGCCCTGCGTGGCCACCAGGCGGTAGAAGGCCATGTCGCGGATGGTCAGGCGCACCACCGGCTCGCCCTGGCCGAGCGTGGCGCTGCCCAGGCTGTCCTCGATCGCCAGCCGGCCGCCGGTCAGCGTCGAGAGGCTGGCGAACAGGCGCTTGCGCAGCAGGCGCTCCAGCGCGCCGGGCGGGCGGGTCGCCGCGATGGCGGCCTGTTCGGATGGCGTCATGGCTTTCATTGCGGTTCTCCGTCGGGCGTGCCGGGATGGTCGTGGATCGGGTTGCGTTTGAGCCAGAGGCGCAAGGCCTGCCAGTGGATGCCGCCGATGACCTGCAGGGTCATCAGGGGAAAGCGCCACAGCAAGCGCGCCAGCGCCGCGCCGTCGAGTGCGCGGCGTTGCAGGTGCAGGCGGGCGTCGAATTGCGGCTGGCCCTGGCGGTTGACCCGCATATGCACCCGCAGGTCCTCGCCCGGCGCGTTGAAGCGCCAGTCATAGACGCAGTCCATCGGCATGAAGGGCGAGACGTGGAAGCGCTTGTCGAAGCGCCAGGCCATGGCGTCGCCGCGGCGGTCGGCGCTCTCGACCGGCAGGACGATGCAAT
This sequence comes from Achromobacter sp. 2789STDY5608615, assembly GCF_001298995.1. Lineage (NCBI taxonomy): Bacteria > Pseudomonadati > Pseudomonadota > Betaproteobacteria > Burkholderiales > Alcaligenaceae > Achromobacter > Achromobacter sp. 2789STDY5608615. The sequence continues at coordinate 32,066 of NZ_CYTY01000045.1, read as the reverse complement.
GGCGCTGCTTCCACGGCGTGTTGGTGATCTCGGCCAGGATGGCGGCCAGGGTCACGCCGTCGGCTTCGTAGCAGTAGTAGAAGCTGACCGGGTTGAAGACATAGCCGGCGTAGCGCGGATGGGCCAGCAGCCGGATCGGTCCGGCCGGCGCTTCGCCCAGGTCGGCCCGCAGCCGCGCCCGCACGGCCTGCGCCAGCGGCAGTCCGGCATCGCCGTCGAGATAATCGCGGCGGCGCCATTCGGCCAGGTTGGGCCGGTCCACCGACCACAGCCAGCGGTCCTTGAACACCTGGTCGACCTCGTCCAGGTCCAGATAGAGCTGCGCCATGCGGTAGCTGAAGCCGTGCGCATGCGGCACGTGGCGCCGGTGCGTCACGCGGCCTTCGTACAGGGCGCTGTGGCCGTTCATGCGGCCTCCGCCGAGAGCGCCGCGGCGCGCGACTGGATGCCGCGCACCACGTCCAACGCGCTGGCCACGCCGTCTTCGTGAAAGCCCCAGCCCCAGTAGGCGCCCGCGTACCAGCAGCGCTGGCGGCCGGAGATCTCGTCGCGGCGCGCCTGGGCGGCCACCGACGCCAGCGTGTAGACCGGGTGGTGGTAGCGCATGCGGGCCAGCACCTGCGCCGGATCGATGGCGTCGCCGCGATTGAGCGTGACGATGAACGGCCGGCGCGATTGCAGGCCCTGCAGCAGGTTCATGCAGTAGCTGACCGAGCACGGCGCCGAGGGATCGGCCGGCACGTAGGCATTCCACGCCGCCCAGGCCTTGCGGTGGCGCGGCAGCAAGCGCGCATCCGTGTGCAGCACGACGTCGTTGTGCTGATAGGTGATCGCGCCGAGCACCTCGCGCTCGGCCGCGCTGGGCGCGGCCAGCAGTTTCAGGGCCTGGTCGCTGTGGCAGGCGAACACCACCTGGTCGTAGCGCGGCCGGCCCTCGCACGAGGCCAGGGTGACGCCGTCGGCCTGGCGCGTGACCTGGTACACCGGGCAGTTCAGGCGCACCCGCACGTTCCAGCGCTCGCGCAGGGCGCGGATGTAGCGGCTGGACCCGCCCTGCACCACGCGCCATTGGGGCCGCGGGTCGACCTGCAGCATCTGGTGGTTGGCCATGAACTGCACCAGGTAGCGAGCCGGGAATTCCAGGATGCGCGCGGCGGGCGAGGACCACAGCGCCGACGCCATCGGGATCAGGTGGTCGGCCTGGAACGCCTGGCCGTAGCGGTGCCGTGCCAGGTACTCGCCCAGCGTCGGGCCGGGCTCGTCGCCGGCCAGCAGCGCCGGCGCCTCGCGGTAGAAGCGCAGCAGGTCGCGCACCATGCCCAGGAAGCGCGGCGACAGCAGGTTGCGGCGCTGGCAGAACAGGGTGTCGAGCGAGGTCGCGTTGTATTCCAGGCGGCTGGCCTCCTGGTGCACCGAGAAGCTCATGGTGGTGGGCTGCGAGCACACGCCCAGCTCGTCGAGCATGGCCGTGAAATGCGGGTAGTTGACCGGGTTGTGCACGATGAAACCGCTGTCGACCGCGTAGCGCTGGCCGTCCTGCTCGACGTCGTGGGTGTGCGTGTGGCCGCCCAGGTAGTCATTGGCCTCGTACAGCGTCACATCATGGTCCCGGCCCAGCTTCCAGGCGCAGACCAGCCCCGCGATGCCCGAACCGATGATGGCGATGCGCATGGTCATTCCTTGGCGCGCGCCAGCACCCAGGCCGGCACGGGTTTCAGGTCCCAGATCAGGCCGGCGGCCGCCAGCAGGCGCAGCCCGTACCAGGTCAGGTCGATTTCGCGGGCGCGAAAGCCCTGGCGCGCCGAGCCGGGATAGAAATGGTGGTTGTTGTGCCAGCCTTCGCCGAAGGTCAGCAGCGCCAGCCAGGCGTTGTTGCGGCTGTCGTCGGCGGTGTCGTAGCGGCGCTTGCCGTAGCGATGCGCCAGCGAATTGATGGTGACGGTGGCGTGGAACAGCGCCACCGTCGAGATGAGGAAGCCCCACACCAGCATCTGCGGTCCGCTGGTGCCCAGGCCGGGGGCGAGGCGTTCGAGCGCGGCGCCCAGGGCGTAGCACAGCAGCGCCAGCGCGATGGGCACGGCGGCGTCGAAGCGGTCGAGCCAGCGCAGTTCGCGGTAGCGGCGCAGGTCCGGCACGCGCGCCAGGTCGGTGGCGAAGGCGCGCGGCGTCAGGAACCACCCCATGTGGCTCCACCAGAATCCGTGGCGGGCGGGCGAGTGCAGGTCCTGGTCGTCGTCGGCGTGGCGATGATGGTGGCGGTGGTGCGCCGCCCACCACAGGGGACCGCGCTGGGCGCAGGAGGCGCCGAGGATGGCGAAGACCAGCTGCATGGCGCGCGAGGTGCGGAAGGTGCGATGCGAGAAATAGCGGTGGTAGAAGCCGGTCAGGGCGAACATGCGCAGGACGTAGAGCGCCGCCGCCACAGCCAGCGCCACCGGCGACACGCCGGTCGCTATCACCCCCAGGCAGCCCGCGTGCAGCAGCGCGAAGGGCAGGGCGCGGGTCCAGTCGATGCGGTCGGGCGGGCCGTCGGACGCGCTCGCCGCCTGGGTATCGACCCAGCGGCGCATCGAGGCGGTCCAGCGAGAGAGTTCGGGGCGCATCATCGTGTCCTGTTCGAGGCTTGCGGGGATATACGGGCGGGCGCGCCGGCTGGATGCGCTAGTGAAAACCCTTAGTCGCAACGCCCCGTCAACGGCGTGGCCGCGGCGGCGTCCATGTCCTGTTGCGTGGGCGGGGCCAGTTCGGCGTCGGCGGGGAACTCGATCCGCACGGTCTGGGTGCCGCCGTTGCCGTCGCGCAGGTTGCTGGGGCCCTCGAAGCGGCGCAGGCGCCGGCTGTCGCGGTCGTAGGTCACGCGCAGCGGGGGCGCGGCGAAGCCGTACCAGGCATCCAGCCGCAGCCGGAACACGCGCTCGCGCTGTCCGGGCACATCGCGCGCCTGGACCTCCAGCGGCATCAGGGCCAGCCGGCTGGGCACCAGGAACCGCAAGGGCGTGGCGGGCGGATCCCAGTGCGCGCGCAGCCACGCGTCGAAGCCGGCGTCGATCACGGCATCCTCGGCCGGCGGCAGCGCCTGGCTGCGCGTGGTGGCGCTGGCGCGCGCCTGCACGTAGGCGTGGCGCTCGGCGCCGCGGCTGCTGACGCCTTCGCGGTAGCCGTCGCGCTGGTCAAACAGCGCGAAATCGGGCGCGGGATTGTCGACGCCGCCCCGCACCCATTTGCGCGCGAAGGCGGCGCCGTCCGGACAGCGGTACAGCACCAGCCGGGTCTGCCGCGCGCCGTCCCTGACGACCCAGTGCTCCTCGCGGTAGCGCTCGGCGCCGCCGTGCGGGGCATAGGCGTAGCCCAGGTAATGTTCGTTGGCCGCCTGGGCGCCCAGCGGTGCCAGCGGCAGGATCAGGGCAAGCAGCAGAGCCAGCGGCAGGTCGGGGCGCATGGTCATTCTCCTGGAGAGGGCGCGCAGGGGCGGGCCACGAAGGCGGCGATGTCGTCCAGCACCGGCGCGCGCCAGCGCAGGGGCCGCGCCAGCGCGCCGACCAGCAGCTTGTGGCCGAGGCCGGGGTACTCGACCAGGCGCGCGCAGGCCCCCGCGGCGCGCAGGGCGCGCGCCAGGGCGGCGCTGTTGCGTTGCGGGTCCACCTCGGTGTCGGCGGCGCCGGTCAACAGCAGGCCCGGCGGGGCCGCGGCGCTGGCGTGGCGGATGGGCTGCGAATCGGCCGGCGTGTCGGGGAACAGGAAGACCGGCCGCACGTCGCGCGCGGTGATCGGCAGGAAGTCGTAGGGGCCGGCCAGGCCGATCCAGCCGGCCAGCGTGCCAGGCGCGGAGCCGGCATCCCGCAGCCAGCGCGGGTCCAGCGCCAGCATGGCGGCGATATAGCCGCCGGCGCTGTGGCCGGCCACGAACAGCCGGCCCGGGTCGCCGCCATAGGCGCCGATATGCCGCTGCGTCCAGGCCACGGCCAGCGCGGCGTCCCGCAGGAATTCGGGATAGGCGACCTCGGGGTAGAGGCGGTAGTCGGCGATGACGGCAATGATGCCGCGCGAGGCCAGCGCGTCGCCGGCAAAGCGGTAGTCGGCGCGTTCGCCGCTGCGCCAGCTGCCGCCGTAGAAGAACACCACCACCGGCGCGCCGGCGGCGTTCAGCGGGGCGTGGATGTCCAGGCGCTGGCGCGGCAGCGGGCCATAGGCCAGCCCGGATGTGGCGCGGCTGGCGCCGTCGGGCACCGCGCCGTTGAGCAGGGTCAGGGGCGAACAGGCGGCCAGCAGGCACAGCGCCAGGCCGGCCGCCAGCAGTATCTCCAGCAGGCCGCGCGGGCCCGGGCCGATCCAGGAAGACATGGGGTGCTCCGCAACGGGGACACCCCTCTATACGGGCCGGGGCCCGGGTTGGATGCTGGTCAGATCCTGAGCACGTCGCCGCTCATGATGACCGGCCCGGTGGGCGCGCCGGTGGGCGAGCCGCCCGGCGGTTCCAGCGTGATGGCCAGTTGCTGGACGCCGGCCAGGCCCTGGGCGCGGCGCAGCGCCGTCAGGCCCTCGGGCGACACCAGCCCGACCGACTGCGGCGCCTGGCCGGGCGGGATGGCCCAGAGTTCCAGCGCCTTGTCGCCGGCGCGCGTGGCCAGGTTCTGCAGCGCCTGGATGCGCAGGCCGCCGGCTTCGTCGGCGCGCACCACCAGCATGGCCTGCGCCTCGGGGCTTTGCAGCACGGCCATCAGCTGCGCGCGGGCGGCGCGGTCCACCTGCATGGGGTAGATGACGACGCCGGCCACCAGCAAGGCGGCCAGCGCGCCGCTGGCGATGCGCCAGAACGCCAGGCCGCGCCACCAGGGGGCGGCGCCGGGGCGCAGGCGCGATTCGATGGCGCGCCAGACGCGGCCCGGCGGCGTCCTGCCCGGCAGCGACCAGAGCAGGGGGTAGATGTCGTCTTCCCAGCCCCGCACCTGCCGGCGCAGGTTGGCATCGGCGGCCATCAGGCCCTCGAAGCGGCGGCGGGCGCCGCCACGCATGGCGCCCGAGACATAGTCGGCCGCCAGCCGGGCGCGCAATTGCGGATCGCGGTAGTTCATGACAGGCACCTCTTGAGCCGTTCCATGCCCCGCCGCACCCAGCTCTTGATCGTACCCAGCGGCGCCTGCAGGCGCCGGGCGATCTCGCTGTGGCTCAGGTCGTCGAAGAAGGACAGCGCGATGGCCGCGCGCTGCTGGCCTTCCAGCTGCTTGAGGCAGTCGGCCAGGCGCCGGGCGTCCTGGTCGGTCTGCAGGCGCTCGAAGGGGCCGGGCGCGTCATCCGCCCAGGCCAGCGTCAGTTCGCCGTCGGCGTCCGGGCGCTCCAGGTCCGGCCTGCGCAGCAGGTCGATGCAGCGGTTGCGCACGATGCGGGTCATCCAGGTCATGACTTGGCTCTGTTCCGAAGAATAGCGGGCGGCGTTGCGCCAGATATTGATGAAGCTGTCCTGGAGGACTTCTTCCGCCCAGTCGCTTCGTCGCAATATACGGACGGCGA
>NZ_CYTY01000045.1:15909-26297 GCF_001298995.1 Achromobacter sp. 2789STDY5608615 | reverse complement strand
CGCGCCGCGGCACCATGGCGACATACTACCGAAAACTCCGGCGTCGTTGCGCGGTCCAGGCCCCCGATCCGGCGATGCGCGCCGCCTTGGCCCGGGCGCGCGGGGCTCATGGGGCGCGGGGCCGGGCCTCAACCCTGAGCGGTCGACGCCTGCCGTGGCAGCGCCACGCGGAAGCGGGTGATGGCGTCGCGCGATTCGGCGCTGATGCGGCCGCCATGCGATTGCGCCACCTGCTGCGCGATGAACAGCCCCAGGCCCAGGCCGCGATGGCCCCCGGCCGGCCGCGCGCCGCTGCGGAACGGGTTGAACAGCTGCGGCAGCAGTTCCGCGGGAATGCTGCCGCCGTTGCTGACCGTGACCACCACCCGATCGGCGGCGGAGCCGTCCACCTCGACCCGCACCGGGACGTCGCGGGCGCCGTGGTGCAGGGCGTTGCCGAGCAGATTGGCCAGCACCTGCGCGATGCGCTCGCCGTCCCAGTCGCCGACCGGGTCGCCGTGGCATTCGGCCTCGATCTGGCGGTCGGCGAAGCCGGTGCGCAATTCATCCAGCGTGCGGCTGACTAGCGTTTCCATGCTGATGCGCGCGGGCGCCAGGGCCAGGCCGCCCGCCTGGCGGATGCGCGTCACGTCGAGCAGGTCCTCGATCAGGTGCTTCATGCGCTCGCCGCTTTGCAGCATGCGTTGCGCCAGGCTGACCACGCGCGCGTCGCCGCCCTGGCGCTCCAGCATCGAGGCGCCCATGATGACGGCCTGCAGCGGTGTGCGCAGGTCGTGGCTGAGCACGGCCATGAACATGTCGTTGACCCGCAGGGCCTCGGTGCGCGCTTCCAGCTGCTGCGCCAGCGCGCGCCGGCGTTCGTGCAACTCGAAGAACACGTTCGCCTTGCTGCGCAGCATGTAGGGGTCGACCGGCTTGTAGAGGAAGTCCACCGCGCCGCTCTCGTAGCCACGGAACTGCCAGTTCTGTTCGCGCGAGCCGGCGGTGATGAAGATCAGCGGAATGTGGCGGGTGCGTTCGCTGCCGCGGATCAGCTCGGCCAGCTCGAAGCCGTTCATGTCGGGCATCTGCACGTCGAGCAGCGCCAGCGCCACGTCTGGGTGGTTCAGCAGCAGTTCCAGCGCCTGCGGGCCCGACTGCGCCTTGAGCACGTCGACCCGGTCGCTCGCCAGCAGCGCCTCCAGCGCCACCAGGTTCTCGGGCACATCGTCGACCAATAGGCACTTGATGCGGTCGTCCGAGGGTTTGGCAGGTGTCAATAGCATGGTGTCTTGGAGTAGGGGGATCAGGGCCGCGGCTGCGCGGGCAATTGCGACAGCAGCGCCGCGATGGCGTCAGGCGCCAGGACCAGGGGGGGGCGTCGATGCGCGCCAGGGCGGCGTCGGGCATGGCGCGCACGGCGGCGGTGTCCGGAGCCTGGACCACGGCGCGGCCGCCGGCGGCGTGGATCGCGGCCAGGCCGGCGGCGCCGTCCTCATTGGCGCCCGACAGCAGGATGCCCAGCAGCCGCTCGCCGTAGCCGTCGGCGGCGGATTGGAACAGCACGTCGATCGACGGCCGCGAGAAATGCACCAGCGGGCCGATTGACAGCGCCAGGCGCGGCCCGTGGTCGACCAGCAGGTGGTAGTCGGGCGGCGCGAAATACAGCTGTCCCGGCTGGATCGCCTGTTGGTCCTCGGCCTCGCACAGCGGCAGCGCGCAGCGGTCGCGGAAGATGTCGACCAAAAGGCTGCGGCGGTCGCGCGGCAGGTGCAGCAGCACGATAACGGCCGCGCGCAGGCCGGCCGGCAGGGCGGGCAGCAGCAGGTTCAGGACCTCGATGGCGCCCGACGAGCCGCCGATGACGATGGCGTCCCAGGCGCCCGCCGCGTCGCGGCGATCCGGCGTCGGGGCGCTCACAGGCCCGCCTTCTTGCGGTAGATGCGGTCTTCGAGCACGAAGTCGTCGAAGCCGTCGGCCTGGGCGGAAAAGCGCACCGATTCGCGCGAGCCCAGGCCCATGAAGCCGCGATGCACCAGCGCGTCATGGAACAGGCGCAGCGCGCGGTTCTGCAGATCGCGCTCGAAATAGATAAGCACGTTGCGGCACGACACCAGGTGCACCTCGGCGAACACGCTGTCGGTGGCCAGGCTGTGGTCGGAGAACACCATGTGTTCGCGCAGCTGCTTGTCGAACACCACGCGGCCGTAGCGCGCGGTGTAGTAGTCGGACAGCGAGCCGTGGCCGCCGGACTCGGCGTGGTTGCGGGTGAAGGCGGCGACCCGCTCCAGGTCGAACACGCCCTGTTCGGCCGCGCGCAGCGCCTGCGGGTTGATGTCGGTCGCGTAGATCAGGGCGCGGTCCAGCAGGCCTTCCTCGTGCAGCAGGGTGGCGAGCGAATAGACCTCTTCGCCGGCGCTGCAGCCGGCCACCCACACCTTGATCGAGGGATAGGTGCGCAGGATCGGCACCACTTCGCGGCGCAGCGCCCGGAAGTAGCTGGGGTCGCGGAACATGTCGCTGACCTGCACCGTCAGGAATTGCAGCAGGCCGGTGAACACCGAAGGCTCATGCAGCACGCGGTCCTGCAGCTGCGACAGGGTCTTGCAGCCGAAGTGGGACAGCGCGCTCTGCAGGCGCCGCTTGAGCGAGGCCTGCGCGTAGGCGCGGAAATCGTAGTGGTACTGGTGATAGATCGCGTCGAGCAGCAGCCGCTGCTCGATATCGTCGGTCTGCGCCTTGTTCGGTGGGGACTGGGGCATGGTCGCGGGGCCGCGCTACTTGCGCATCCAGACGCGCACCAGCGACAGCAGCCGCTCCACGTCCAGCGGCTTGGCGATGTAGTCGTTGGCGCCGGCGGCCAGGCATTTCTCCTGGTCGTCCTTCATGGCCTTGGCGGTCAGCGCGATGATCGGCAGGCGGCGCCACTCGGGCCGCGTGCGGATCTCGCGCATGGCGGTGTAGCCGTCCATCTCGGGCATCATGATGTCCATCAGCACCAGGTCGATCGCCGGGTGGCCGTCCACGCCGACGCGATCCAGCGATTCGAGGGCCTCGCGGCCGTTGCGCGCGATCTCGACCCGCAGGCCGGTCGGCTCCAGGATGCTCGACAGCGCGAACACGTTGCGCACGTCGTCCTCGACCACCAGCACCGTGCGGCCTTCCAGCGTGCTGTCGCGGCTGCGCGCCAGCTCCAGCATCTGGCGCTGCTGCGGCGGCAGGTCGGCCTCGACCTGGTGCAGGAACAGCGTCACCTCGTCGAGCAGGCGCTCGGGCGAGCGCGCGTCCTTGATGATGATCGACTTGGAGAAGCGGCGCAGCTGCTGCTCTTCATCGCGCGACAGCGCCCGGCCGGTGTACACGATCACGGGCGGGAACGACACGCTTTCCTGCTCGGCCATCTCGCGCAGCAGCTCGTAGCCGCTGATGTCGGGCAGGTTCAGGTCCATGACCACGCAGTCGAAGGTGGTCTCGCGCAGCAGGTCGAGGGCGGCGCTGGCGGTCGCGGCCGGCACGATCTCGACGTCGTCGCGCGCCAGCAGCTCGCGCACGCTTTCGCGCTGGCGGTCGTCGTCCTCCACCACCAGCACGCGCCGCACGTTCTGGGTGAACTTGGCCTCCAGGCGCCGCAGCGCCTGCGTCAGTTCCTCGCGCTTGACCGGCTTGAGCGCGTAGCCGATGGCGCCGCGGCCCATGGCCTCCTGCGCGTAGTCGGCCACCGAGACAATGTGCACCGGGATGTGGCGGGTGTGGGGATTGCGCTTGAGCTGGTCCAGCACGCCCAGGCCGGAGAAGTCGGGCAGGTTGATGTCGAGCACGATGGCGTCGGGCCGGCGCTGCGCCGCCAGCGCCAGGCCGTCGGTGGCGGTGTGCGCGGCCAGGCAGCCGAAGCCCATCTCGCGCGCCAGGTCGCCGAGGATGGCGGCAAAGCGTTCATCGTCCTCGATGACCAGGATGGTGCGGCCGGCGTCGCGGGACGGCTCCGGCTCCGGCTGGGCGGGCTCGGCCACCGGCGCCGGGGCGGGCGCGGCGGGCGCCGCCCAGGCGGGGATGGCGGGGGGCATCGGGATCGGCGCGGGGAGGCTGGGGCCGGACGCCGCCGGCGCGGCCTCCAGGCGCATCGGCAGCAGCAGCGTGAACACGCTGCCTTGCCCCGGCGTGCTGACCGGCGACAGCGTGCCGCCCAGCAGCTTGGCCAGGTCGCGCGAGATCGACAGGCCCAGGCCGGTGCCGCCATGCTTGCGGTGGCTGCTGCCGTCGGCCTGGCGGAAGGCCTCGAAAATCAGTTCCTGCTGGTCGGCCGGCACGCCGATGCCGGTGTCCTGCACGGCGAACGACAGCATGTTGCGCGGCGCGCGCGAGACCTTGAGCGCCACGGTGCCCTGCTCGGTGAGCTTGAAGGCGTTGGACAGCAGGTTCTTCAGCACCTGGCCCAGCCGTTGCGGATCGGTGTGCAGCGACGCCGGCACGTCGGCGGCGATGTCCAGTTCCAGCGCCAGGCGCTTGTCCTGCGCGATCGGCCGCAGCGGATCCAGCAGCCGTTCCAGCGTCGGCGCGATGGCCACGGCCTCGACTTCCACGGTGGCCTGGCCGGCCTCGATCTTGGCCAGGTCGAGGATGTCGTTGATCAGCGCCAGCAGGTCGCTGCCCGCTTCGTAGATGGTCTGCGCGTACTTGACCTGGTCCGCGCTCAGGTTGCCCGGCTTGTTCTCGGACAGCAGCTTGGACAGGATCAGCGTCGAATTCAGCGGGGTGCGCAGCTCGCGGCTCATGTTGGCCAGGAACTCGCTCTTGTACTGGCTGGCCTGCGTCAGCAGCCGCGCCTTGTCGGTCAGCGCGCCCTGCACCCGCAGCAATTGCTCGGTTTGGCGCTCCAGGCTGACGTTGGCCTGCTTGAGCTCGGTCTGCTGCACTTCCATGCGCGCCTGCGATTCCTGCAGGATGCGGCTTTGCTGCTCCAGCTCTTCGTTGCTGACGCGCAGCTCTTCCTGCTGGGTCTGCAGTTCTTCCGACTGGCGCTGGGTCTCGGCCAGCAGCGCTTCGAGGCGCGAGCGGTCCAGGCCGGCGCGGATCGCGGAGGCCAGCATTTCGGAGGCGCCTTCCAGCAGGCTGCGTTCGCTCTGGCCGACGGCGTGGTTGAAGCCCAGCTCGATCACGGCATAGACCCGCTCGTTCTGCATGGCGGGCGCCAGGATCAGTTCGGCCGGGTTGGAGCGGCCGGTGGCCGAGGAGACCTCGAAGTGGCCGGCCGGCACATCGCGCAGGTGCAGCAGCTTGCGCGAGCTGGCGGCCTGCCCGACCAGTCCCTGCGCGGCGGGAATCTTCTGCGCCAGGCGCTCGGCCGGCAGGGCGTAGCCGCCAAACAGTTCAAGGTCGTCGCCGCCGTTGGTGACGACGTAGCCGGCGCCGACGCTGGCGTGCAGGTAGTCCGCCAGGTAGTCCAGCGCGCGCTTGCCGATCTCGTCCAGGCGATGGTCGCCGCGCAGGCGCAGGCTCAGGCCCGAGAGGCCGGTCGTGACCCAGGCCTGGCGCGCCTTGGCGCGGTATTCGCGGATGGTCATGCCGGCCGACGCCAGGATCAGCGCCAGCAGCAGCAGCGATCCGCCCCAGGAATAGAAGGTCGAGGTGGCCGAGGCCGCCGCCCAGGCCTCGCGTTCCTCCTCGACCTGGCTCAGCTGGCGCGTGTACAGGTCGGCGACCAGGTCGCGCAAGCGGTCCATCGCATCCTTGCCGGCGTCGGTGCGCACCACCGCCATGGCGCCTTCCACGTCGCCGGCCTTGCGCATGTCGACGGTCTCGCGCAGTTCGGTCAGTTTCTGCTGGGTGATGCCGGCGATGTCGTTGACGATGCGGCGCTGTGCCGAATCGCCGGCCGCCGCTTCCTTTACCACCTCGAGACGCTGTTCGATCAGCGGCACCGACCGCAGGTACGGTTGCAGGTAGGAGGGGTCGCCCGTCAACAGATAGCCGCGCTGGCCGATCTCGGCATCCTTGAGCGCCGAGTTGAACAGGCTGAGCTGGCGCACCGTCTCGGTGGCGCGGTCCATGGCCTTGACCGCGCGGGTCCGCGTCTCCGCCGAACGCACGTTGACGAAGGCGATGAGCAGGGTGGCCAGCGCCGCCATCACGAAGCCGGCGATCAGGGTGCGCGGAAGGGTGTGGCGGCTGGCGGGTTGCTGCGAATTCGGCATGAGAACGGATTACGGTTCAGAGGAAAGGGCGGCGCGCGGGGCGGGGACGGCGTGGACGATTATAGGGATGCGCTCTGACCCCCGCCGCCAGGCCAAACCGGGGAAATATACAGGGGTATGGGGCGTTCGTTTCGCCCGGATACAATTACTTCACACATGAAGAGCCCGCATGTCCTAGGATTCGGCCTCTCCCCCAATCTGTTTTGCCCGCCGGCGTCTTGAATGCATGGCACCGACAACCATGACGAAAATCCTTTTGGTCGACGATCAGCCCGTGCTGGTCGCCCTGATGAGCGAATTCCTGAGCGGCGAAGGCTATGACGTCACGACGCACACGGACGGCCTGACCGCGCTGCGGCAGATGCTCGAAGTGCGGCCGGATCTGGTCATCACCGACTTTTCCATGCCCGGCATGGACGGCGGGGCCTTGCTGACCGCCATGCGCGAGAACGCCTACCTGGGCGACACGCCCGTGCTGGTGCTGAGCGGCCGCCCGGAATCCGAGATCGCCGCGGCCTGCGAAGGGCGCGCCACGCTGATGCGCAAGCCCGCCGAGCCGCACGACGTGCTGGCGGCCGTTCGCCGCCTGGCGCCGGCGCCCGCGGGGCGGCCGCGCGCCGACGCGCCGATCCTGGCGGCGGGCGAGACCCGCGAGTTGGCCGCCCTGGCCGCGTAGCGCCGCATCACCGCGCGCCGGGCCCGGCCCGCGCCTGCGCACGCATTCACATCGAAGACAGGGGCCGGCCAGCGCCGTCAGCGCGCCCCGGCGGCCAGCAGCAGTTGCGCCGTCGTCGCCTGCCCGCGCTGACGCGCGTGCCACAGGGGGCTGCGGCCATCGCCATCGGCCAGGTTCACATCGGCCCCGCCCGCGATCAGCAGCGCGACCACGGCCTGGTGGTCCGGCCCGCCATCGCTCAGGATGATGGCCTCCAGCAAGCCCGTCCAGCCCAGCCGGTTGACATGGTCCGGATCGACGCCGGCCGCCAGCAGCATGCGCACCGTTTCGACCAGGCCGCGTTCGCAGGCCGGGATCAGCGCGGTGCCGCCGTAGCGGTTGGTGCTGCGCAGGTCGGCGCCATGGCGCAGCGTCTGCGCCAGGATGCCGTTGTGGCCGCGGGCGCCGGCGTACAGGTAGGCGCTGTCCTGCATGGCGTTCTTGGCGTTGACGTCCGCCCCGGCCTGGATGAGCGCCGCGGCGGCCGCCTCCGCGTTGATCAGCGTGGCGCGCAGCAGCGGCGTGTTGCCGTCGGCGTCGCGCGCTTCCAGCGGCGCGCCCCGGGCCAGCAGGGCCTGGACGCGGGCGGCGTCGCCGTCGCCGGCGGCCTGCAACAGGGCGGCGCCGGCCTCGGTCTCGCCGGCCGCGCCCGAACTGGCCGCGCTGCCCTCCGCGACCGCCAGCAGGGTGGCGGCCAGGAAGGCGCGCCAGGAGCGGATGATGGACATGCGTCGGGTCTCCTTGTCGTGTCGTGGATGCTGCCTCGATTATGCCGCCATGATCCGTCGCCGACGCCCCGTTTGGCGAATACCGCCGATCGCTGCAGAATCCCGGGATTCCCTTCTCTCCGTTTCCGCCATGGACACCTTCAACTACATGCGCGCCTTCCGGCGCATCGTGGAACTGGGCAGCCTCGCCAAGGCGGCCGAGGACCTGGACATGTCGTCCGCCGGCCTCAGCAAGCAGCTGCGCGCGCTGGAAGCCCACCTGGGCGCGGTGCTGATCCAGCGCACCACGCGCAAGATGAGCCTGACCGACACCGGCGCCGCCTACTATGCCGAGTGCTGCCGCCTGCTCGACGAACTGGACACCCTGGAAAAATCCATCAAGCAGCAGGCCGGGCGCGTGGCCGGGCGGCTGCGGGTGAATGCGCCGGTGTCGTTCGCGCTGAGCGTGCTGTCGCCCTTGCTGGCGCGCTTCCTGCGGCAGTATCCCGAGCTGCGGCTGGACCTGGCCATGGAGGACCGGCTGGTCGACGCCGTGGGGCAGGGCTTCGATGTGTCGATCCGCCTGCGGGCGCAACTGGATGATTCCTCGCTGATCGCCCGCCGGCTGGCGTCGCTGACGCAGGTGCTGTGCGCGGCGCCGTCGTATCTTGCCCAACGCGGCCATCCCGGCAGCGTGGACGACTTGCGGGGGCATGACTGCCTCAGCTATAGCCTGGCCGACAGCCCCGGCCCGGTGCCGGACGACGATGCCGGCCATCCCGCCGACCCGTTCGGCGCGCCGACGCGGGTCCAGGCCAACAACAGCCTGATGCTGCGCGACCTGCTGGAAGCCGGCCTGGGAATCGGCGCGCTGCCGTCCTTCCTGGCCGCGCCCGCCATCGCCGAAGGCCGGCTGGCGCGGGTGCTGCCCGACCTGCCCAGCGCGCCGCGCCAGGTCTACGCGGTGTATCCCACCAGCCGCCACCTCCAGCCCAAGGTCAAGGCCTTCGTGGACTTCCTGGCGCAACACCTGCCGGCCGCCATGGGCGGCGATTGTTGACGCCCAGCGAATAGAGTCCTGCCGGCGAGCGCCTTACTCGCGCGCCGCCCCGTCCGTAAGCTGGCATCCATTGAAACCCGATGGATGTCCGCATGTTTTCGACCTCGCCCGCCACCCTCGCCGCGCCCGCCGGCAACCCCGCGCCCGCCGCACCGCGGGTCGTGGACTTCTTCCACGACGTGGTCTGCGGCTGGTGCTACGTCATGTCCCCGCGCCTGCGCCTGGTGGCCGCCGAACTCGGCATCGCGGTGCGCCAGCGCAGTTTCGTGCTGCAGGAATCGCCCGAGCAGATGCGTCGGGTGTTCGGCTCGATGGAGCGCGCCAAGCGCGTCATCCTGGGGCATTGGGACGCCTGCGCCCGCCATGACGACGAGGCGCGCATCGACGTCGAGGGCATGCGCGCCGAGACCTTCGACTATCCCAGCGGCCTGGCCGGCGCCCTGGCCTGCCAGGCGGCCCACCTGCTCGCGGGCGACGCGGCGCATTGGGACCTGTTCGACGCGATCCAGCGCGCCCACCTGAGCGAGCATCGCAACATCGGAGACGCCACGGTCCTGCTGGACATTGCCGTGGCGCAAGGCTTCGACCGCGCCGAATTCGCCCGCGTCATGCAGGGCGAGGACGCCTCGCGGCGCGTACGCGACGACCGCGCCGCCGCCGCGCGGCTGGGCATCGATTCCATTCCCACGCTGGTCGCGGGGCCGCACCAGGCCCGCCTGCAGACCTTGCCGCTGACCGAGCTGCGGCAGCGCCTGGCGGCGCTGCTGCCCGCGCGCGGCTGACGCCGATCCGGCGCCTTCAACGGTCGCTTTTCTTTCCTTCAATCCTGCCCGTCCGCCGGACGAGGCTTTCCTGCTCAAGGTGTCTTATGCCGTTCCCTTACTCCCGCAAACTGCTCGGCCTCGCGCTGGGCGTCGTTCTTGCCAGCAACGTGTTCGCGCATGGCGCGCCGTCGCGCGCCCCGGCCTCCGGCCAGGAAGTGGGCGTCAGCCCCTGGGGGCCCGATGACGAGATCGGCCGCCTCAACCTGATCACGCCCGAATCGCGCGCCGCCGTCATGTCGCGCGTGGCCGGCGACAAGGTCTATGACCTAGCCACCGAATACTACGTGGGCATGCCCAGCTGGCAGGACGCCGGCGATCCGCGCTACCAGTTCTGGATGACGCACACGCCGCGCGGCACCGAGGTCGACGACCCGATGGGCGTGGGCAAGGACATGAACGCCACGCGCAGCTACACCGGCACCGCGTTCTCGATGTACAGCCACACCGGCACGCATATCGACGCGCTGAACCACTTCGGCATCCACGGCAAGATCTGGAACGGCTTTCGCGCCGACGAACACCTGGGCGACCGCGGCTGGAAACGCACCGGCATCGAGAAATTCCCGCCGCTGGTGGCGCGCGGCGTGCTGATCGACGTGGCCGCGCTCAAGGGCGTGGACATGCTGCCGGATGCGTACCGCATCACGCGCCAGGACCTGAAGGCCGCGCTGGCGCGCCAGAAGACCGAACTGCGCCAGGGCGACATCGTGCTGATCCGCACCGGCCGCATGAAGCTGTACCACGATCCGGCCGCCTACATGGCCCAGCCGCCCGGCATGGGCCTGGACGCGGCGCGCTATCTGGTGGAAGAGGGCGGCGCCATGATCCTGGGGGCGGACAACCTCAGCTTCGAGACCTTTCCGTCCGAAGTCGCCGACGACTACGTGCCGCTGCATACCTATCTGCTGGCGC
>NZ_CYTY01000045.1:0-15622 GCF_001298995.1 Achromobacter sp. 2789STDY5608615 | reverse complement strand
CGACATCGCGCGTCAGGACGTTGGGATTGCCGTGGCCGCACAGCGTCACCCCGCCGCGTTCGTCGCGCACCGGGTCGTACCAGGCGCCGGTGGGCAACTGCGCCACGCCGGGCATGATGGCCTCGCTCAACGTGGCGCTGGCCAGGCAGGCGCCGCGTTGGTTGAACAGCCGCACGATGTCGCCCTCGGCGATGCCGCGGGCCGCGGCGTCAGCGGGATGCAGGGTGCAGACCTCGCGGCCCTGGCGCTTCTGCGAGGCGCTGTGGGCGCCGAAGTCCAGCTGGCTGTGCAGGCGGGTGGCGGGCTGGTTGGCCACCAGGAACAGCGGATGCGCCGGGGTCGGCGCGTCTTGCGGCGCCAGCCAGGCCGGATGGCCGGGGCAGTCGGCATAGCCGAAGCCGGCGACGGTCGGCGAGCTGATCTGCACCTTGCCGCTGGGCGTGGGCAGCGGCTTGCCGGCGGGATCGTCGCGGAACGCGCGCAGGATGCCGCCGTCGTCGTCCTGCTGCGGCAGCGTCAATTCGCCGCGCGCCCAGAACTGGTCGAAGTCCGGCGCCTCCAGGCCCTTGTCCGCGAGCGCCGCGCGGGTCCGTTCATACAGGTGGCGCAGCCATTCGGCGCTGTCGCGGCCTTCGGTGAAGGCTTCGCGCGTGCCCAGCCGTTCGGCCAGGTCGGTGAAGATGTCGTAGTCGTCGCGCGCCAGGCCGTTGGGCGCGGCGATGCGGTGCATGGCCACCAGCAGCGGGTCGGTGGGCGCGCCGCCGATGTCCTCGCGCTCCAGCGTCATCGTGCAGGGCAGCACGATGTCGGCATGGCGCGCGGTGGCGGTCCAGCCGATCTCGTGGACCACGAAGGTGTCGAGCGTGGCGAAGGCGCGGGCCAGGCGCTTGAGGTCCTGGTGATGGTGGAACGGATTGCCGCCGGCCCAATAGGCCAGGCGGATGTGCGGATAGTCCATGCGCTTGCCGTTGTAGTCGAACGGCTCGCCGGGGTGCAGCAGCATGTCGGCGATGCGCGCCACGGGAATGAAATCCTTGACGCCGTTGGTGCCCTGCGGCAGCGACGCCACCGGCACCGCGTTGCTGCGCTTGCCGTAGTGCGCCAGCGTGCCCAGCGCATAGGCGTAGCCGCCGCCCGGCAGGCCCAGCTGCCCCAGCGCCGCGGCCAGCACCGCGCCCATCCAGACGGGCTGTTCGCCGTGTTCGGCGCGCTGCAGCGAATGCGCCACCGTCACCAGCACGCGCTTGCCCGGCAGCAGCCGCGCGATGCGGGCGATCTCTTCGGCCGGCACGCCGCAGATCGGCGCGGCCCAGGCCGGGTCCTTGGCCTGGCCATCCGCGCGCCCCATCAGGTAGTCCTCGAAGCCGCCCCAGCCTTCGCAGAAGTCTCGCAGGAACGCCTGGTCGTGCCAGCCGTTGGCGACCAGTTCATGCACCAGCGCCAGCATCAGCGCCACGTCGGTGCCGGGCACGGCGCGAATCCATTGCGCCGCCGCGTCGGCCGGCAGGTCGGTGGCCAGCGGGCTGATGTTCAGGAAGCGGCAGCCGCGTCGCGCGGCCTGGCGCATCGAGTCGCGCTCGATGTGGCGGCTGATGCCGCCGCTGGCCACGCGCGAATTCTTCAGCGCCATGCCGCCGAAGGCCAGCACCACGTCGGTATGCGCGACGATCTGTTCCCAGGTGACGTTGCGGCGCGCCACATCGTCCATGCCGCCCAGGATGTGCGGCAGGATCACCGCCGAGGCGCCGGCGCTGTAGCTGTTGACCGAGCGCACGTAACCGCCCAGCGAGGTGTTCAGGAAGCGGTGCACCTGGCTCTGCGCGTGATGGAAGCGGCCGGCGCTGGACCAGCCGTACGAGCCGCCGAACACCGCCTGCGGGCCGTGCTGGTCGCGCACCCGGCGCAGTTCGGCGGCCAGCAGGTCCAGCGCCTCGGGCCAGCTGACCGGCACATAGTCGTCGCGCCCTCGGCGCGCGTCCGGTCCCGGCCCGCGTTCCAGCCAGCCGCGCCGCACCATCGGCGTGGTGACGCGCGCCGGGTGATCCAGCGCGTTGGTGAAGTTCTCGATCAGCGGATTGGGATCGGGGTCGCCCGGATGCGGCCGCACCTCGAGCGCGCCGTCTTTCCACGCGGCGGAGAAGACACCCCAGTGCGCGCTGTGGGGCAGGCGGCCGCTGTCGGGACGGGGCGGGCGGGAGGATGCGTCGATCATGGGCGGGTCAGGGGTGGGCGCCCGTGGCGACGGGCGCGTCGGGTTGCGCGCTCCATTCGCTCCACGAGCCGGGGTAGAGGGCCGCGCCGGGCAGGCCGGCGATTTCCATGGCCAATAGATTGTGGCACGCCGTGACGCCGGAGCCGCATTGGCACACCACCGCGTCCGGCGCGCGGCCATCCAGGTGCGCCAGGAAGGCCTGGCGCAGCGCGTCGGGCGGCAGGAAGCGGCCATCGGCGCCCAGGTTGTCGCGGAAGAAGCGGTTGCGCGCGCCGGGGATGTGGCCGCCGACCGCATCCAGCGTCTCGTTCTCGCCGCGGTAGCGGTCGGGGGCGCGGGCGTCCAGCACCAGGCGCGCCTGCGAGGCCAACGCCTGCCGCAGCTGGGCGTAGTCCAGCGTGGGCTGGCGGCCCTCGGCCACGGCCAGGGTGCCCGCCGGTCGCGGCGCCGGCGCTTCGGTCGTCAACGGCAGGCCCGCCGCCCGCCAGGCGCCCACGCCGCCGTCCAGCACCGCCACGGCCTCGTGGCCGATCCACCGCAGCAGCCACCACAGCCGCGCCGCGTACATGCCGCCGGCATTGTCGTAGGCGACCACCTGGGTGTCCGCGTTCACTCCCAGCGCCGCCAGGGCCCGCGCCAGCGCGGCGCGGTCGGGCAGCGGGTGGCGGCCGTTGCGGCCGGTCTTGGGGCCGCTGAGGGTGTCTTCCAGATGCACGTGGAAGGCGCCCGGCAGGTGGCCCGCGTCGTAATGGCGGCGGCCCGCCTGCGGATCCGTCAGCTCGAAGCCGCAGTCCAGCAGCAGGATGTCATGGAGGCGCGGGCCTTGCAGCGCGCGGGCCAGTTCGTCCGCGCCGATCAGGGTGGTGTGCATGCGTGGCTCCCGTTCAACCCTGGCCGGCCGTCAGCGCGTCCATCGCGCGCAGCGAGTACACGTAGGTGGCGCCGGCGTTCAGGGCGATGGCGGTGCTCAGGGCCTCGCTCAGTTCCAGCTCCGTCACGCCGGCCTTGCGGGCGGCGTCGGCGTGCGCGGCGATGCAGCCGTCGCAGCGGGTGGTGACGGCCACCGCCAGCGCGATCAGCTCGCGCGTCTTGGCGTCGAGCGTGCCGGTAGCGCCCTGCGCCTGGTTCAGCGCGCGGAACGCGGTCAGCAATTGCGGGTTGTGCTTGCCCAGGGCCTCGCCGGCCTTGCGGTTGTTGGCGAGGGTGTCGGTCCAGTTCTGCAACATGAGGGGTCTCCTGAAAATCGGTGGGGTCGGATGGGGTTCATTGGCCGATCTGCTTGAGCAGGTCGGGGGTGGCGGCTTTGCGGTAGTTGGCGATGTCTTCGAGGATGTACTGCCTGAACTGGTCCGTCGGCAGGTCGCGCTCCATCGCGGCGTCCTTGCGGATGGTGTTCTGCACCGTGGGGTCCGCCAGCGCGCGCGACAGATGCTCGGACAGCACCTTGATCACGGCGGGCGGCGTGCCGGCGGGCGCGGCCAGGCCATACCATTGCGTCATGGTCATGTCGATGCCGAGTTCCTTGAAGGTCGGCACGTCGGGCAGGATCGGGCTGCGCTGGCGGCCGGTCAGCGCCAGCACGCGCAGCTGGCCCTGCTGCACCTGCGGCACCAGCGGCGAGGCGGTGGCGAAGAACATGTCGATCTGTCCGCCCAGCATGTCGGTGATGGCGGGGCCGGAGCCCTTGTACGGCACGTGCAGCAGCTTCAGGTGGCCCAGCTCCTTGATGGTCTCCATGCCGATGTGGGCGGCGCCGCCGGTGCCGGTGGAGGCAAAGGTCAGTTCCTTCTGCTTGGCGGCGTCGATCACTTCGCGCGCCGTCTTGAAGTGCGACGGCGTGGCCACGAACAGGCCGTGCGGCGCCTCCAGGATCAGGCCGATCGGCGCGAAGTCGTCCGGCACCTTGTACGGCAGGCTCTGCGGCTTGAGCGCCGGCGACACGGCCAGGTTGCCGCTCATGGCCAGCAGGATGGTGTAGCCATCGGGGGCGGCCTTGGCGACCAGGCCGGCGGCGATGTTGCCGCCCGCGCCCGGCCGGTTCTCGACGATCACGGTCTGCCCCAGCGTCTTGCCCATGGCGGTGGCGATCAGGCGGCCGTAGAGGTCGCCGCCGCCGCCCGGCGGAAAGCCCACCACCAGGGTGATGGGACGCTCGGGAAATGCCGCCTGCGCCTGGCCGCCGGCCAGCGCGGCCAGGCCCAGTGTCGCGGCGATGGCGGCGCGCCGCCCCAGCCGGCGCATGGCGCCGCTCGCGAAGGAAATGCCCATGGTGTTTGTCTCCTGTGTATTTTTTATCAGGGGGGAACCGTCAGGCCTGCAGCCAGCCGGCTTGATGTCGCTGCACCACCCTGTCCACCGAGGCGGCGCACTGCCCCAGGTAGCCCGAGGGATCGGTCAGGCGCAGGATCTCTTCCTCGCCCAGCAGGTTGGCCAGATCCTTGTGCTGGCGCAGCGCCTGGGCGAAGTCGAGCTTGTGGGTGATGCCGTGCATCGAGGCCTCGTAGATCCATTCGTGCGCGGTCTGTTTGCCGACGCGCTCGGACAGGTCCAGCATCACGTGTTCGGACAGCAGGTAGCCGCGCATGCGGTCCAGGTTCAGCGCCATGGCGTCGGCATCGACGCGCAGGCCGGCCAGCAGGTTTTTTGCCTGGAACAGCATGGCGCCGGCGATCAGGCAGCATTCCGGCAGCGCCTTCCATTCGATCTTCCAGGCGATGCCGTCGCGCTCGCCTTCCTGCACCATGCCTTCGAGCATCAGCGCCGCGTTGGCGCGCAGCGGCCGGCACAGGCCGGCGAGGTTCTCGGCCGAGGTCGGGTTGCGCTTGTGCGGCATGGTCGACGAACCCAGCTTGCCTTCCGAGAAGGCTTCCTCGACTTCGGCGAATTCGTTGCGTTGCAGGTTGAAGAGTTCATTGCCGATCTTCGACAGCGTGGCGCCGATCATGGCCAGCACCAGCGCGTACTCGGTGAAGCGGTCGCGCGCCGGCGCCCAGCTGATCGGGGCCGCCTCCAGTCCCAGCTTGGCCAGCGTGCGGCGCTCGACCTCGGCGGCCTGTTCGCCCAGCGAGGCCTGGCTGCCGACCGCGCCGACCACCATGCCCACCAGCACCCGCGCCTCGCATTCCTTCAGGCGCTCGTGATGGCGCGCCAGCTCGTCCAGCCACACCGCGCACTTGTGCCCGAAGGTGATGGGCAGCGCCTGCACGCCATGGGTGCGGCCCGCCATCGGCGTGTCGCGATGGCTTTGCGCCAGGCGCGCCAGCTCGCGCCCGACGGCGGCGAGGTCGCGCATGAAGACGGCATGGGCCTGCTTGAGCTGCAGCGCCACGCCGGTGTCGACCACGTCCTGGGTGGTGGCGCCATAGTGCAGCCATTCGCCATGGTCCGGGCCGCAATGCGCCTGCAATTGCTTGAGCGCCGGCACCAGCGAATGCTTGATGCGGCGGATCTCGGCCGACATGGCCGTGATGTCGATATTGGCGACGGCGGCCTGGGCGCGGATCCGCGCGGCGGCGGCGGCCGGGATGATGTCCAGCTCGGCCTGGGCCTCGGCCAGCGCGGCCTCGAATTCCAGCCATTGCTGCACGCGGTTCTCTTCCGAGAAGATGGCGCGCAGTTCATCGGTGCTCCACAGGTGCTGGAGCGATTGCATGTCGAAGACGGAAACGGGCATGGTGCGGGTCCTGGAGGCTTAGGAGTGACGGGCGGGGCGCGGCAGCAGCCGGCCCGGGTTGAAGGTGCCGCGCGGGTCGAGCGCGTGCTTGATGCGCTGCATCACGTCGACCGAGACGGCGGGCTTGTATTGCAGGAAGGCGTGCTGCTTGAGGCGGCCGATGCCGTGCTCGGCCGAGATCGAACCGCCCAGCTGCGCGGCGACTTCGTGCACGACGTCGTGCACCGCGTCCTCGCGCGCCCGGAAGGCGGCGTCGTCCATCGCCAGCGGTTTGCTCTGGTTGTAGTGCAGGTTGCCGTCGCCGACGTGGCCGAAGCAGACGATGCGGATACCCGGCATCAGGGCCTGCAGCCGCGCGCCGGCGGTGGCGATGAATTCGGGGATGCGCGACACCGCGACCGAGATGTCGTGCTTGATGGAGGGGCCGTCCAGCCGCTGCGCCTCCGGCACGTGCTCGCGCAGCGCCCACAGCTCGTGCGCCTGGCGGCCGGAGGCGGCGATCACCGCGTCGGTCACGCCGCCGTGTTCCATCGCGGCTTCCAGCACGCCTTCCACGGCGGGCTCGGGATCCATCAGCGCCGAGGTCTCCGAGACGTCGAACAGCACCGCCCAGGGCGAGGGCTGCGCCAGCGGATCGCGCATGCCGTCCAGCGGATGCGCCAGCACCTGGTCCAGGGTCTGGCGGCCGATCAGCTCGAACGCCGTGACGCGCTCGCCGACCGCGTCGGTCAGGCGCGCCAGCAGGTCCACCGCCGCCTGCGGCGTCGGCACCGCGGCCCACACGGTCACCACCTTGCGCGGCAGGGCGTACAGGCGGAAGGCCGCCGCCGTGACCACGCCCAGCGTGCCCTCGCCGCCGATGAACAGCTGCTTGAGGTCGTAGCCGGTGTTGTCCTTGCGCAGCGTGCCCAGCTGCGGCAGCACGCGGCCGTCGGCCAGCACCACTTCCAGGCCCAGCGTCAGGTCGCGGGTATTGCCATAGCGCAGCACCTGCTCGCCGCCGGCGTTGGTGGAGACCACGCCGCCGATGGTGGCGCTGCCTTCCGAGGCCAGCGACAACGCGAACAGCCGGCCGGCGTCGGCGGCCGCCTGCTGCGCCGCCAGCACGGTGCAGCCGGCTTCCAGCGTGATGCTGTTGTCCAGCGCGTCGACCCGGCGCACGGCGGTCATGCGGTCCAGGCTCAGCACCACTTCGCGGCCCGAGGCGTCGGGCGTCGAGCCGCCGACCAGGCCGGTGTTGCCGCCTTGCGGCACCACCGCCACGCCCTGCGCCGCGCACAGCGCCACCACCCGCGAGACTTCGGCCGTATTGGCGGGGCGCGCCACGGCGCGCGCGGCGCCGGGAAAATTGCGGCGCCAGTCGGCCGTGTAGCGGGCCATGTCGGCCGCGTCGGTCAGGACGTGGGACGGCCCGACGATGGCGCCGAGCGCCGTGGCGATTGCATCGATCTGATTCGGCATAATGCTACGGTGCGCGGCGCCGGGGGCTGGCCCCCTTGCCGCGCGACGCTTGTCTCCTGGTTGAAACCGGGACGGCATTTCCCTGGTCCGGTAGCCGTCTTTCGTTTCATTGATTAAAATACGTTTTATTGAACAAAACTATAGGAAGCATCCGAAACCGTGTCAAGCGAGAATTCCCCTAAGCCGCCCGCCGGCGTGCTCGAACGCGGCATCTCCGTGCTGGAGTGTTTTGGCGAAGACCATCTGCGCCTGTCGCTGCGCGACCTGGCCGACCGCACCGGCCTGGACAAGGCCACGCTGCTGCGCCTGCTGGGCGTGTTCATCAAGGCGCGCATGATCCATCGCTACGACAGCAGCACCTACGCGCTGGGACCGGCGCTGCTGCACATGGGCATGCTGTATCGCGATACCTTCGACCTGGGTTCGCGCCTGCAGCCGGCGCTGCGCAGCATCGTGGCGCAGACCGGCGAGACCGTGGCCCTGTACGTGCGCAGCGGCGACGACCGCATCTGCCTCTACCGCGAAAACACCACCAAGGAAGTGCGCCACCACGTCGAGGTCGGCACGCGCATCAGCCTGAAGGACGGCGGTTCGTCGGCGCATGTGCTGCGCGCCTTCACCGGCGGCACGACGCCTCTGGCGCGCGACATCCAGGAAAAGGGCTACGCCATGACCCGCTCCGAGCGGGTCGCGGAAATGGCGTCGGTGGCCGTGCCGGTGTTCGATGCCGACGAGACCTTCGTCGGCGCGCTGGTGGTGCTGGGGCTGGCCTCGCGCCACAACGAGGCGGCGCAGCGCAAGGCGGTCGAGATCGCGCGCCACGAACTGGCGCAGCAGGGCTTTCGCACCGCGCCGCCCGCGTCCTGGACGCCGTCCGTCACGCCATGACGGGCGCATGAGGCGGATCGGCGCGCCCCGGCGGGCGCGCCTTGTCGGCGCCTAGCGGGACGCCGCCGCGCCGAACAGCGCGGGATCCGGCAGGCAGGGCCGCGCGTCATTGCCGGCATCGGTGAAGCGCTCGCACCAGGCCACGATGGCCTGGGCGGCGGCGTCATCCATGGCCGGCGCAAAGGCGCGCATGCGCGCCTGCAGCGCGGGCCAGTCGTAAGGGTCTTCGGGATCGCCGCGCCGCAACTGGCGCAACGCGCTCAGCCTGCGCCCATCCTTCAGCGTCAGGGTCACGCGGCTGGGCCGCAGGCGGGGAAACTCGCGCTGGAAGGCGTCGCTGGTGCGCACCGTGATGCGGCGCGCCAACGCAAGCAGGTCTGGCGCCTGCAGGTCCGGCGACTCCATGTCCTCGATGCCGAGCCGGCCCGCGAGCAGCAGCCGCGCCACCACATAGCGCAGCGAGAAGCAGGTCTGCGCGGGCGTGGCGGGCCAGTCGACGCCGGCGATCTTGAGCGCATGCGTGAAGATCTCGACGTCGACCGATTCGATCTCGTCGGGCGTCAGCGCGTGCGCATCCAGCAACTCGCGGGTGGCGTCCAGCGGCGTGAAGAGCTGGGCGCAGCAGGGCCAGGCCTTGATGGTGGCGGTGTTCAGGCGCTCCTCGGCATCGAGGCCGCCGTCGAGCGCATCGAGCGGACCGTCGCCCGCCAAGAGCGCGTGCAGCCCGCGGGCGCCGGTGGCGAAGCGGCGCGCGCCGGGCAGGCCGGCGCGCGCGGCATAGGCGGCGGCCAGGCCGTTGCGCACGGCGAAGGCTGGGTGCAGCGACTTGGCCTCGTGCGCCTCGTCGTCCACCAGCTGCCACAGGCCCGCGGCCTGCGTGGCGCCGATGCCGAGCGCATGGTGCAACGGCGCCGGCGCCAGCCCCAGGGCCACGCCCGCGGCCGCCGCCGCGCCCACCGCGCCCGCCGTCGCCGTGGCGTGAAACCCCGCCGCATGGCGCGTGCCCAGGGCTTCGCCCAGGCGCAGCGAGACTTCGTAGCCGGCGATGATGGCGTCCGCGACCCGCCGCTGCGTCATGCCGCCGTCCGCCGCCAGCGCCAGCGCCGGCGTGACCGACACCACGCCCGGGTGCAGCATGGCGGCGCGGTGCGCGTCGTCGATTTCGCGGATATGGGCGATGGCGGCATTGGCGAAGGCCGCGCCATTGGCGTTGAGGGCCGGGCCGCCGAAGACGGGCGCTGGTCCCGCGCCGGGCTGGCAGTCGAGCGCCACGCGCCGATAGCGGGCCGCGGCCGGCGTGCCCGCGGCGGACCAGCCCGCGGTGAACCAGTCCAGCAGCGCCTGCGCCAGCCGTGCGCGCGTGGTCGGGGAGATCTGGCGCCGTTGCAGATCGGCCAGGTGGGCCACCAGAGTGTGTTCAGCGGAGATAGTCATCGTCGTTTCGTTGAGTGGAATATTTTTCATTCAACGAAACGATAGGTGATTTGTCAAGCGCCATGGCGGGCGCGCACTCCGGGACGCCGCGCCTATCGCCGGCCCGCGCCCTGCAACGCGGTCAGCGCCGCGAGCCGCGCCAGATCGGCGCCGGCGGGGGCCGCGGCCAGGGCCGCGCGTATCCGCTGCGCCATCGGCTGGTTGAAATCGGCCGCGATCGCGGCGCGCACGGTGATGCGCCCCGTGGCGCTGTCGAGCAGCAGGTCCGGGGTCACGCCGTCGCGGTCCAGCGGCGTGCCGTCGGACCGGTACACCCGCGCGCTGGTCACCACCAGCGCGCCCTGCGCGTCGGGCAGCGGCAGGACGGTCTGGATCGTGCCCGCGCCGGCGGTCCGCGCGCCGATGAGCAAGCCGCGGCCATGGTCCTGCAGCGCCGCCGCGACGATTTCCGCGCCGGCGCCGGTGCGCGCGTCCACCAGTATCACCATCGGCACGTCGTGCGGCAGGCGGCCGTGCCGGGCAACGAGCGTGACGGTGTTGGGCGGCGTGCGGCCGCGCAGGCTGCCGAGGCGGGTGCCTTCGGCCAGGACCGCGCCCGCCACGTCCTGGGTTGCCTCGAGCAGGCCGCCGCTGTTGCCGCGCAGGTCCAGCACCACGCCGGCCAGGGGCGCGCCGTTGCCCGCGATCGCGGTATCGAGCGCGGTCCGCAGCTGTTCGCCGGTCTGGCTCTGGAAGGCGGAGATCCGGATCACCGCCACCGCGCCGGCCCATTCCGGGCGCACCGAGGGCGGCGCCTGGACCGGGCCGCGCACGGGGTGCATGACGAGCGGGGCGGCGGCGCCGGGCCGCTGGATCACCACCTGGGGGCGGGTGCCCGGGGCGCCGCGCAACAGCGCCACCGCCTCGGGCAGCGGCAGGCCGGCGGTCGGGCGGCCATCGACGCTCGCGATGATGTCGCCGGCCTGGATGCCGGCGCGTTCGCCCGGGCTGCCGGGCAGGGGGCGCTCGACGGTCAGGGCGCCTTGCTGCATTGACATCTCCAGACCGAT
Source organism: Achromobacter sp. 2789STDY5608615 (assembly GCF_001298995.1). Lineage (NCBI taxonomy): Bacteria > Pseudomonadati > Pseudomonadota > Betaproteobacteria > Burkholderiales > Alcaligenaceae > Achromobacter > Achromobacter sp. 2789STDY5608615. The sequence goes on along the minus strand of NZ_CYTY01000045.1, from coordinate 4,905 downwards.
CGACGCTGGCGGCGGCGCCATCTCGGCGCGCGTGGCCACGCGGCTGTGGGTGTCCAGGCTGGCCAGCATGCCGCGCAGGGCCGCCTCCAGCGCCGCTGCGCGCGGCGCGCCCGCGTCAAAGCGCAGGATCTCGTCGGCCAGGATGCGGGTCTGCGGCGTGATGCCGGCGGCCTTGTCCTCGGCCTGGATCGCCTGCGCGATCGACGCCTTGCGCGCGTCGTCGGCGGCGCCGGGCAGCGCGGCGAGCGCGCGCAGGCCATGCACCGCCAGCGCGCGCGAATCGAGCGGGTCGACGTACTGGTCCGTGAGCTGCGTCAGCGCCGCGGCCAGCGTGCCTTCGACCTGCTGGCGCGATTGGGCCCGGGCGGGCGGCGCCAGCGCGATGCCGCAGGCAAGCAGCAGCGCGAGCGCGGGCCGCGGCAAGCGGGGCCGGGACGCCGGGCGCGCGCCGATCACTGCACCTTCACGCGCACCGCGGCGCCGGGACGCGGTTCGAACGCCGGCACGGTGCGGTTCTTCAGGGCCTCGCCCTTGGGGCCCCACACCAGCGTGTCGGTGGGGAAGCTCTCATCGCGCGTCATCCTGTCGATCTGCGCCGCCACCAGCTTGGCGGCGCCGTCCACCTCAGGGTTCCAGGCGTACACGCCCCACTGGCCGTACCAGGCCGCGGGCGCGTCGGCGTCCAGGCGCCGGTCGGGACACATCACCAGGCCCTTGTCGAGCAGCACGCGCAGGCCGCCCACCGGCACCAGCTTGACGGCCGGGGTGGTGCGCTCCTTGCTGTGTCCGGGGCATACGTTGGCGCTGCGCGCCACGGTGGTCTCGACGACCTCGCGGTCGGATTGGGCAACGGCGGCCGATGCGGCGCACAGGGCGAATGCGGCGGCAGTCCAGGCGAGAGGGATACGGCGGGTCATGCGTGGCCTCCTGGTCCGGGAGCGGACGGGTCGGTGGGTGGAAGTCCTGGCTGCCGGCCGCGCGGATGCGGGCCGGCGGACAAGGCGGTCATGGGGTTGGCGGCGTGCGCGGGCGGTCGGGGCGGATGATCCGCCAGAAGCTGGCGCCCACCACGGCGCCCAGCGCGGCGGCGGTCAACGGCACGATGGGGCGCGACACGATGGTGTCGGCCATCATGGCCAGCGCGAGCCGCAGATCGCCGGGACCGAATATCGAGGAAAGCAGGATCAGCGCGCACCAGCTCACCAGGCCGATGGCGGTGAAGGCCAGCAGATAGGGCGCCAGCGTGGCGCGGCCGCGGCGGCGCAGCGCGAAATGCGCGGGCAGGCCCAGCAGCAGCATGGCGCCGGCGCCCGCCGCCGCGCCCAGCAGGGTGGCGATCAAGGTCCAGTCCGGCTGCTCGGCGGCTGCGATGAAATCGGGCTGGCGCCAGAACAGATGGGCCTGCAATCCGATGACCAGCGCGGACCAGAAAGGTCCGGCCAGAAAGGCAAGGAGAAGTCTCGTCATGCTGCGGAGTGCGGCGCCGGTGCGGGCACGCGGCGCCTGGCTTTTTTTGCGTGCGGCGATCTTATCAGCCGCCATGTTTCGCTGGTGGTTACAGGTGCGACAAGATCCAGGCGGCCGTGCCGCGACCGCCCGTCGCCGCCGTGTCAGAAATCCATCGTCGCCGACAGGCTGATGGTCCGCGGCTGGCCGAGATACAGCCAGTTGCTGGAACTGCCCGACCAGTAGTCGCGGCCGAATGCGTTGTTGATGCCGGCGCGCAGCACCAGCGGGCGATCCCAGGCGCGGGTCTTGTAGCGGGCGCCGAAATCCCAGCGCGTCCAGCCGGGAATGCGGCGCGTATTGGCCTGGTCGAGATATTGCGGGCTGGTGGAGGTCATGCGCGCGGTGAGCGTCAGGCCGGGCAGGGCGGACAGGTCGTATTCGCCGCCGAGGTTCACCTGCCAGCGCGAGACGTTGGGCGCGATCTTGTCGTCGTACAGGCCGCCATCGGTCTTGGTCAAGCGCGGATCGGTGTAGGCCACGCCGCCCAGCAGGCGCAGGCCGCGCGCCGCTTCGCCGAAGACGTTCAGCTCCACGCCGCGATTGCGCTGTTCCATGCCGACCTGGTAGGTCGAGGTGCCGTCGCCGTTGGCGACCGCCAGGCCGCTTGGTTTCTCGATCTGGAACAGACTGACGGTGCCGCTGAAGCGGCCGAAGTCGTACTTCACGCCGACCTCGCGCTGCTTGACCTTGATCGGCGCGAACATCTGCCCGGCGTTGGTGGTGCCCATCGGCGCGGTGTCGCCCTGGATCAAGCCCTCGATGTAGTTGCCGTAGATCGACAGGTCCGTCGCCGGCTTGATCACGGCGGCGAGAACGGGGGTGATGGCATGTTTGTCGTAGGTGGCGCTGGCGACGCCGATGCCGGTGTCGGTGACGATGTTCCTGACCCGCTGGTAGCGCGCGCCAAACGTCAGCGCGATGCGGTCGTCGAGCCACGAGACCGTGTCGGACAGCGCCACGGACGGCAGCCGCAGCGAATTGGTCTGCGGCGGGTTCGACGAAAAGCCGTCCGTCGATGGACGGCTGACGCTGACGGGATGGTAGATGTTGGTGGTGAAGCTGGAGAACCCGTAGTACGCGTTCGTATAGCCCGTGTCGCTGGTCAGGTGGGTCGCGCTCAGGTTGACCTGGTGCTTGAACGCGCCGGTCTCGAAGGCGCCGCGCACGCCGGCCTGGACGACCCGGTTCTCGATCCAGTTGGGCCAGTAGTAGACGGTGGCCTGGGCGTTGCCGGCGGCGTCCGTGACGAACAGGTCGGTCGACAGATAGCGCGACCGCGTCTTGCTGGCGCCGACCGCGCCGTACACGCTCCAGTCGGGGTTGAGGTCGTACTCGGCCTTGGCGAGCAGGTAATCGCTCGTCGACCTGGAATACTCCCAGTCCTGGGCGATCTGGCGCCTGGCGGAGGGCGGCCTGGGAATGGACAGACCATCATCGATGCCGAACCCGGCCGCGCCCTGGGGCGCTTCGTTGTTCATCGTCTGGTGTCCCGCGTCCAGCGATGCGCGCGCATTGACGCCGCGATAGTCGATGCCGACCACCGCCGCGCCGAACTCGACCGATTGCCCGGCCGTGGCGGTTTTGCCGTCGCGGTACAGGCCGTTGAAGCGGATGCCCCATTGATCGTCCTGGCCAAAGCGGCGGCCGAAATCCAGGTGGCCGCCGACGTTGCCGTCGGACAGGTAGGTGGTGGTCAGGCGCGTCAGGGGCTTGTCGTCCGCGTGCTTCGGGACCATATTGATCGCGCCGCCGACGGCCCCGCCGGCGCCCGTCGCCATGCCGTTCAACAGCGCATTCGGGCCCTTGAGAATCTCGACGCGCTCGACCAGTTCGGCGGCGCCCGCGCGGCTGGAGATGATGCCGGGAATGCCATCGAGCAGGATCGAGTCCTGGACGGACAGGCCGCGGATCATGAAGATCTCGCCGCCCGCCGCCGCGTTCGTCAGGCCATAGGACACCGTGCGCACGGAGGGATCGTTGGCCAGCACATCGGCGATGGTGATGGCCTGCTGGTTCTCCATCAGTTCGGCGGTGTAGCTGGTGGTGTTGAACGGCGTATCCATCAGGTCCTTGTTGCCGAGCAGCCCCATGCGGCTGCCGCGCGCGACCTGGTCGCCAGCGTAAGGCGCCGGCAGGCCGCCGGCCGGTTCGGCGCTGGCGGTGACGGTCACGGCGGGCAGCGTGGTGGGGGATCCGGACGTCGCGGCGGGCAGCGCGCGCAGCAGGTAGGCGCCATTCGTCTGGCGCACCGCTTCCAGGCCTTGCCCCGAGAGCAGCGTCGCCAGGCCGGCCTCCACGCCATACGTTCCCCGCAGTCCCGTGCTGGCCTTGCCCGCAGTCAGGCCGCCGGGCGCGGACAGCAGCACGCCCGCCTCCTGCGCGAAGCGGTTCAACACCGTGGTCAGCGGACCGGCGGCGATGTCATAGCGCCGCGTCTGCGCGGCGTCCGCCTCGGCCCGCGCCGGCACGGGCCAGGCCGCCGCGCAGAGCAGGGGGCCGGCGATGGACAGGTGCAGGGTGAGCAGCAGGGGGGGCGCAAGGCGGTGTCGGGCTTGCCCGCGGTCAGGCGGCGTGGCGCGGACGTGACGCGGTGCGGGAGGCGGCTACGGCGGTACATGGATGGCTATCCTCGAAGGTTGAAGGCGATGAGGCGACCAGCGAGGGCGGCGGCGGGCGCGCGCTGTCTGATCGACGCTTATCTCTTGAACCGGATGAGGCGGAAAAAGGGGAACCGTCCTACGCGGGAAAATTGCCGGGCTAGCGGGCGTCGACCGTGATCCACCAGGGCAGCGAGTGATGGATGCGGATCGGCAAGGTCTGCGCCAGCATGGCCAGGGCCTGGTCCGTGTCGTCGGTCGGATAGACCCCCATGACCTTCAGGCTGGCGACGGCGGGCGCCACGTTGATATGGCCGCGACGGTAGCGGCTCAGTTCGGCCAGCAGGTCACCCAGCGGCATGTTGTCGGCGAGCAGGATGCCCTTGCTCCAGGCCGCGCGCATGTCGTCGGCGCCATCCAGCGGGGTCAGCGCGCGGTCGTCGAAGCGCGCCGCCCCGCCCGCTTCGATGCGCCGTTGCCCGCCATATTGCGTGAGGATCTCGACGGCGCCGTCGAACACGTCCAGGCGTGTCTGCTGGTCGGTCAGCCGAACCGTGAAACGGGTGCCCAGGGCCTGCAACCGGCCGAACCGCGTCTGCACGAAGAACGGCCTGCCCTGGGCGTCCGGAGCGGTCTCGATGAGGATTTCGCCGGCCAGCAGCGCCAGGCTGCGCATGCTGTCCTGGTAGCGCACCTGCAGCGCGGTGCCGGTGTTGAGCCAGACCCGGGAGCCATCCGCCAGCCGCAGCTCGCGCCGTTCGCCCGTGCCGGTGGCGTAGTCGGCGCGCAGCGCCGCCAC
>NZ_CYTY01000044.1:0-47622 GCF_001298995.1 Achromobacter sp. 2789STDY5608615 | reverse complement strand
TTGCCGCAGGTGAACATTGCCGCGCCCGATAACGGCAGGGTTTCGCATAACCGTTACACCCAGTTTGACGTCGACCGGCAAGGCGTCATTCTCAACAACTCGGCGGTCATGACGTCAACCGGCCTGGCCGGCATGATCCAGGGCAACCCCAATCTCGCTCCGAATGGGGTGACGGCGCGCGTCATCCTCAATGAGGTCAATAGCAGCAATCCCAGCCTGCTGCGCGGGTTCATGGAGGTGGCGGGCGACAGGGCGCAGATCATCGTGGCCAATCCGGCAGGCATCGTGTGCGATGGGTGTGGAACCATCAACGCGGGGCGCATGACGTTGAGCACCGGTGCGCCACAGCGCAATGCCGATGGCAGCCTGGCGGGATTCCTGGTTGAACGCGGCGTGGTGCGCATCGACGGCGGCGGCGTGAATGGCGACCTCCGGCATGACGCCCGGTATGTGGACATCCTGGCGCGTGCGGTGGAAATAAACGCCGGCGTCTGGGCCCAGGAAGCCGTGTCGGTGGTCGCGGGACGCAATCGCATCAGCGCCGATGGCAAGACGGTCGTACCGCTGATTGCCGATGCCATCAAGCCGGAATTGGCGATAGACATGGGCCAGCTGGGTGGCATGTACAGCGGCCACATCCACATGATGGGCACCGAGGCCGGCGTGGGGGTGCGCAATCAGGGCGGGCATCTGCTGGCGGACAGAACGCTGACCGTCAGCAGCGAGGGCTGGCTCAGCTGGCTGCCGGGTTCAACGCAGGCCGTGAACCAAGCTGAACCCCAGGCCGTGAATCAGGCCGTGACCCAGGCCGTGACCCAGGCCGGCGGCGACATTTCCCTGATTGCGCGGGATGGCCTCGAGCATCGCGGCAAGTTGTACAGCGGCGGCACGTTGTCAGTCGAAAGCCGTGCAGGACGCATTGAACAGTCCGGCACGCTGGCGGCGGCGGGCGACATCCGGCTGACCGCGCAGCAAGGCATCCAGATCGGTGGCAATCTGCTGGCGGGCAGCGATATCAATAGTTCGCTGGTGGGCAGTGCGGACCTGTTGTTGAGCAGTCAGGGAGACATCCGCGCCAGTGGCAGCCTGCTGAGCAACAAGGCTATCGCCATGACTGGCCGCCGGGTGGACCTGAGCCAGGGCGCCCTGGCCGCTGACCAGGTGCAGATCAACGCGCAGGACAGCGGCATCGCATTGCAGCGAACCCGGGTCGACAGCCGTCTGCTGACGTTGGACACGACGGGATCGATTGACGCACAGCAGGCGAAGATCCGGGCAGGCAGCTGGAAGGTCGACGGCCATGATCTGTTCAATCGGGATGCGGTCTGGACGCAGGTGGCGGACGGAGATAGCCGCTTCACCCTGACGGGCGCGCTGGATAACACCGGGGGCGCCATCGAGGCCCGGCAATTGGATATCGACGCCGGCTCCCTGGACAATCGGCAGGGGCGTCTGGTGGCGCTTGCCGGCGCCGCGCAACGCTGGCACGTCGATGGACTGCTGGATAACCGTGGCGGCGAACTGGGTAGCAATGGCAGCCTCGCGCTGATCACCGGCCGCCTGGATAACCGGTCTGGCTCGGTCTCCGGCCTCGACGCGCTGGCACTCACGTCCGGCGGCGACATCGACAACAAGGATGGAAGCCTGCGGGGTGGCAACAGGCTGGCATTGAAGGCGCAAGGCACGCTCGACAACGCCCGCGGAAAAGTCATCGGCGGGCAGCTGGATGTGGCCGTGCAGCACCTGCAGAACAGGCAAGGGCAACTCGTCAGTTGGGGCGATCTGAACCTGACGGCGCGGCAGGCCCTGGATAACGCGCAGGGGTGGCTCGAAGCCGGAAAGACCTTATCCATCCAGGCCGGTGGCAATTGGGACAACCGTAACGCCACCGCGGTGGGAGGCCAGCAGGTCCAGGCCGCGGTTGCCGGGCTGGACAACCGTGCCGGGAAACTGCAGTCGGGCGGTGCACTTAGGTTGGACACCTCCGGCGATGTCGGCAATCAGGCGGGCATCCTGACGGCCGTGGACACACTCGCCTGGCAGGGCGACGCGGCAAGCCGATTCGACAACACCGCGGGCTCGGTGCAAAGCGGTGGCGCCATGTCGTTGAAGGGTGGCGCGCTGGACAATCTGCGGCAGGGCAGCATCCTGTCGCTGGGCCGCCTGGATCTGCGGTTCGCGAGCCTGCTGGATAACGGCGGCGGCCGCCTCTTCAGCCGGGGGGGGCAGCAGTTGCGGGCGCAAGACATCCGCAACGTGCAAGGATGGATGGGCAGCCAGGGGGATTGGTCTGCCGCCGCCACGGGAAATATCGATAACGGGCAGGGAACGATACAGAGCCAGGGCGCGTCGGCACTCGCCGCGACGACCTCGAATAACGCCAACGGCGTGCTGCAGTCGGCTTCGGATCTGACGTTGCGGCTCGCGCAGGATATCGACAACCGCGCCGGCGATATCAGCGCCGCGGGGCGGCTGGACCTGCGGGGCGCCGCTGCAGACACGTCAGCGGGTTCGGTCGACAACGCGGCGGGCCGGATATCGGCAGGTACGGGGTTGTGGCTTGCGGCGCAAGGCGTGAGCAACACGGAAGGAGGCCTGATCCATAGCCAGCAGCAATTGCGGCTCGATCTGGGCGGGGCACTGGACAACCGGCAAGGCCAAGTTCAAAGCGGCGATGCGCTGCGACTCGATGCGCTGCGATTGCTGAACGAAGGCGGCGCAATCGACAGCCAGCGGCAGCTCGATCTGCGCATCGTCGACCTGTTGGGCAATGACCGGGGAGCGCTGCGCAGCAACGGTGACCAGCGCATCACCGCGGGCCGGGTCGGCAATCGGCATGGGCTGATCAGCAGCAAGCGCGCGCTAACCCTGGCCGCGGACAATCTGAACAACACGGATGGCATGCTCGTCAGTCAGGCGGCGGGAGATTACCGGGTCAGTACGCTCAACAATCGGCAAGGCAGGATTCACAGTGCCGACGCGCTGACACTGAACAGCGCGCGGTTGGACAACCAGGCTGGCCAGCTGGTGTCGGGCGGGACGTTCATGCTGAATGCGGCGGGCCTGGACAACAGTGGGCGCGGCATCATCAGCAGCCAGGGGCAGCTGGGCATCAAGGCCGATCGGTTGGACAACCGTGACGGTGGCCTGTTGCTGGGAACGACGCATACCGCGCTGACTGCGGGCTCGCTGGACAATGCCTCGGGGCGGGTGCAAAGCGGCAGCGCGCTGGCTATCGACGTCCAGGCCCTGGATAACCGGGGCGGTGCGCTGCTCGGCCTGGATGCGCTGTCGCTTTCCATCGGGCAGGACTACACCCATCGGGACGGCGACATCCTCAGCAGCAACGGCCTGCTCACGCTTGCCGTGAACGGCACGCTGACCAACGAGGCCCAATGGCTGCTGCCGGGCGACCTTGCGCTGGGCAGCACGCATTTCACCAACCTGGGCTCCCTGACGGGCAAGGGGATGAAGCTGGCCACGGGCACGCTGGTCAACCGGGGCAGGTTGGAAGCGGACCGCATGACGCTCGATGTCGATACGCTCGACAACCCGGCAACCGTGATGGGCGACGACGTCGTCGTGCATGCCCGTGTGATCGACAACCACGGTCGAGATGGCGTGGTCGCCGCGACGCAAAACCTGTCGTTGCAGGCGCGGGAACGGCTGGTCAACCGCGAAGGCGGCCTGCTGTATAGCGGTGGCGCGCTCACGCTATACAGCGGCGATCTGATGGAAAACCGCGCCAGCATCATCGAAGCCGATGGTGACGTTGCGATTGATGCCGGCCGCCTGGATAACCTGCGCGAAGGATTGGATATCGCGCGTGACGCGCAAGCCGGCGACACGATCCGTTGGCACCGCTACAACTATTACTGGCGTTCCTATGGCTCGGCCGTCGATCCAGACCTCGGGCCCGTGGCGCCCACCACCCGGCACCTGACTTTCCACGACGAGGCCGCCGCGAGCCGCGACCGATACGGCACGCTGCTGGCCATCGACGCCCCCGCCAAGCGCGCGCAAGTGCGTGTCAGGACCAGTCGGGGCAGGTTGATGGACTTGTGGGTCAACTATCTGGCGCTGACGCCCGATGACGATGGCCGCTATGCCATGACCTTCTACGAGACGCGCGGGTACAGGCAGTACCTTGTTCCCACGCCGTATCACAACACGGTCTGGCGTGAATATGACCAGGGCCGCATCGAGCAGTGGGACCCTGCCAGGCACGTCGATATCGCCGACGCGCCCTTCGTGACGGATTACAGCAATTTCCGCGAGCGCACGGTCACCAGCACCTCCACGCGCGACCAGCTGGTGTCCGAAGGGACTGGCGCCCGCATCCTGGCGGGCGGGAACATGGCGTTGCGCATCTCCGGGCGCCTGCTCAACGACGCCAGCGTCATCACGGCGAACGGCAATCTCGATATCGCGGGCTCCGGCACGGTCGACAACCGCGGGTACTCGATCAACGAGCGACGCAGGGAAATCATCGTCGACCACTACGACAAGGATACGGTGCATTGGTATCCGACGTTCAACCGTGACGTAACCACGGCGTTGAGCACCGTGGATGCCGTGATCACCGGCAATGGCAACGTCGCCATTCAGGGCGCCAGCATCACCAACACCACGGTCGATCAGGCGCAGATCAGCGACGTCGCCGCGGCGCAGGCGGCGGTGGAGGCCGAGCGCGCCGATTGGCTGCGGAATCCATTGGCCGTGACGGTGCCGGATGCGGAGCCGCTCGAGGGTGACGCACAATGGGGCGCGGGGCGCCCCTTGCTTCCGGCCGAAGTGGCGTTGACGGAAAAGCAGCATCTGAACCGCGTCGCGACCGCGATCCCGAACAACGGCCTGTTCCGTCAGCCGGCGGAACCCGGCAGCCCCTATCTGGTCGTCAGCGACACGCGCTTCACCAGCCGTGACAAATTCATCAGCAGCGACTATCTGCTCACGCAGGTCGGCTTCGATCCGGCGCGCGCACACAAGCGCCTTGGGGACGGCTTCTACGAACAGCGGGTGGTGCGTGAGCAGGTGCTGCAGTTGACCGGACGCCCGAGCGTGCATGGCGAAAGCGCCATGGAGCAGTATCAGGCGTTGATGGCCAATGGCGCCCGCGTGGCGCAAGACCTGCGGCTGGTGCCCGGCGTCGCCCTGAGTCCGGCGCAGATCGCGGCGCTGCAGCAGGATATCGTCTGGATGGTGAGCGAGACGGTCGATACCGCAAGCGGTCCGCAGACGGTATGGACGCCCAAGGTCTATCTGGCCGCGTCCACGTTGCGCCTGACCGGCGATGGCGCGTTGATCGGTGGCGGCGCGCTTCAGCTGTCGGCAAGCTGCCTCGACAATGCCGGCAATCTGTTCGCCGACCAGGCGCTCGGGATCGATGCGGATCAGTTCCTGCACCGGGGCGGCGACATCAAGGCCGATCGCATCGAGGCGCGGGCGGACAGCCTGACGATGCGCAGCAATCTGCAGGATGCATTGCGCCAGGCCGGCATGAGCGCCAATGACATTGCGCTCAGCGGCGGCGATATCCGTTTGCAGGGCGCCCGGCTGGACGCCACGCGGAATCTGAGCCTGAGCGCGCGCGACAACCTGGACATCGGCGCCGCGAAAAGCCGCCACACCGGGAGCGTCGAGGTGATCTCCGGCGCCATGGGCAACCGGACCAGCTCGGGCATGGAGGAGGCCGGCCAGCGCATGGCGCAAGTCAGCGGCGAATGGCAACAGGCGCTGGGCAGCACCCTGACGGCGGGCAACGACGCGAGCCTGACGGCAGGGCGGGATCTCATCCTGCAAGGCAGTCAGGTCCAGGCGGGCGGCTCGGCGCAATTGCAGGCGGCAGGCGATGTCCGGCTGCTGTCGACGTCCACCACGAATCGAACGCGGCTGCAGGCCGACAGCCGCACTTCTTCGGTTGAGAACCACCGAGAGGAAGAGCGGCTGGGCCTGTCCACGCTGAGCGGCGACAGGGGCGTCACGATCCAGGCCGGCAATTCGGTCACGCTGGAGGGCGCACAGCTCGACAGCCGGCAAGGACGGATAGGCCTGGAGGCCAACGACATCTCCATCGGCAGCGCGCGCCGCCAGGTGAACGATCAGGACGCCGAAAGCACGCGTGAAGGCAAGACCAGGAGCCAGCGTGCCATGGAAACCTCGCGCCATGAGGCCGTCGGCAGCACGCTCGCGGGTCAGGACGGTGTGACGATTGTCGCCCGGGCGGGGGATATCGCCGTGGCAGGCAGCACGCTGCACAGCGAACAGGGCGATCTCGCGCTGTGGGCGCAGAAAGACGTGCGGATCGTCAGCGTCACCCAGAGCGACACACAGCATACGCAGGAACACTCGGAGACGAAGGGCTTCCTGCGCAAGCGCAGCAGCGACACGGTGAAGGACGACCACGTCACGCGCGAGACAGGCAGCATGCTGAGCGGTGACACGGTCCGCGTCACGGCGGGCAATGATCTGACGGTGAGTGGTTCGGCGATCGTCGCCGACCGCGATGTCGGTCTGCATGCGGGTCGCGACGTCGATATCTCCGCCGCGACCGAGACGGAATCGCACTACCTGTTGGAGCGGAAGAAGAAAAGCGGGTTGCTGGACAGCGGCGGCATCGGCGTCACCTTCGGCAGCCAGTCATCGCGCCACGAAGTGGACGATAAGGGCGTCACCCAGAGCCAGAGCGTGAGCACGGTGGGCAGCAACCAGGGTGACGTGACCATCGCCGCGGGCAATCGCGTGCACATCGGCGGGGCCGACGTGGTCGCGGGGCAGGATATCGACATCACTGGCGATCGTGTGCGGATCGACCCGGGCTATGACACACGGACCCGCACAGAGACCTTCGAGTCCCGGCAGCGTGGCTTGACCATTGCGCTGTCGGGAACCGTGGGCAGCGCGCTCAATACCGCGGTCACCACCGCGCGTCAGGCGGGCAAGGAGAGCGACGGGCGGCTGCGGGCGCTGCAGGGCGCCAAAGCGTTGCTTTCCGGCGCCCAGGCGGCGCAGGCGTTGGAACGGGACGACCTGCAGACGCAGGCCGCCGATGCCAGGAATGTCGCATCGGGTGTGAAAGCGGGCGACAAGGATGCGGCGCGGGGGGGGGGCAACCAACACCATCGGCGTCAGCGTCTCCGTTGGCAGCCAATCCTCCAAAAGCGAGACCCACAGCGAGAGCCTGCAGGCGCATGGCAGCACGCTGAACGCCGGGCGGGATGTTTCGATCACCGCCACCGGCGCTGGCAAGGAGGCCGGCAGCGGGAATATCGCGGTGATCGGCAGTCAGGTCAAGGCCGGCGGCGATCTGCTGCTTTCGGCTGGCGCGGACCTCGAACTGCGGTCGGCGCAGAACACCGAGCGTAGCGACGGCAAGAGCAGCAGCCATGGCGGCAATCTCGGCGTCGGCATCGGCGTGGGAACCGGGGGCTACGGAATCAACGTATCGGCCGACATCAATGCCGGCAAGGGCAGCGAGAAAGGCCGGGGCCTGACCCATACCGAAACCACGCTGGATGCGGGCGGCAGCGTGATCCTGGGCAGCGGGCGCGACACGTTGCTCAAGGGCGCGCAGGTTGGCGGTGAACACATCGGCGTCGACGTGGGCCGCGACCTGACGCTGCAAAGCGAGCAGGACAGTGACCATTATTCCTCGCGCCAGCGCGACATCAGCGCAGGAGGCAGTTTCACGTTCGGTTCGATGACCGGCTCGGCGAATGTCAGCGCGAGCCAGGACAAACTGCGCAGCGATTTTGATTCGGTCAAGGAACAGACCGGGCTGTTCGCGGGCCGTGGCGGCTATGACATCACGGTAGGCGGGCACACGCAGTTGGATGGCGCGGTGATCGCGAGCACGGCCGGTCAGGACAAGAACCAGCTGGATACAGGCACGCTGGGCTGGCGCGACATCGACAACCGGGCGGACTTCGAGGCACGCCATAGCGGCGGATCGATGGGGACGGGCGGGCCGGTGGGCAAGGCGCTGTTGACCAACGCGGCCAGCGGCGTCCTGTCCAACGCCAATCATGGCGGGCATGCGTCGGGCACGACCAAGGCGGCGGTCAGCGAAGGCGATCTGACGGTGCGTGACCAACCCAACCAGCGCCAGGACGTGGCGGGGTTGAGCCGGGACACGGCGCACGCGAACGACGGCAGCATCAGTCCGATCTTCAACAAGGAGAAAGAACAGAACCGTCTCAGGCAGGTGCAGTTGATCGGCGAGATCGGCGGCCAGGCCATGGACATCATCCGCACGCAGGGCGATATCGCGGGCCTGAAGGCGCAAACCGACCCGAAGGCGCTGGCCGAGGCCAAGGCCCAGCTCGGCAAGGAGGGCCGGCTCTACACCGACGCGGATGTGAGGGACAGGGCCTACGGCAATGCCATGGCGCGATACGGCACCGGCAGTGACCTGCAGAAGGCGGCACAGGCGGTGGCCGGGGCGTTGACGGCGCTGGTGGGGAACAACCTGGCGGGCGCATTGGGCAGCGGCGCCGCGCCCTACCTGGCGACCGAAATCAAGCGGCGGATCGGCGAGGACAACCCGGCAGCCAACGCGATGGCGCACGCGGTGCTGGGCGCCGTGACGGCGCAGTTGAACGACCAGTCGCCGCTGGCCGGCGGTCTGGGCGCGGGCGGCGGCGAACTGGCGGCGCGAGTGATCACGGGGCAATTGTTCCCAGGAAAAACGCCCGATGCGCTGAGCGAAAGCGAGAAGCAGCAGGTCAGCGCGCTGAGCGAGCTGGCGGCGGGGATCGCGGGCGGTCTGGCGACGGGGGATGTGGCTGGTGGCGTGACCGGTGCGCAGACGGGGCGGAATGCGGTCGAGAACAACTTTTTGGATGTTGCTCAGTTGGACGACTTCGCCAATCGGGCAAAGACCGGCTCAGAGGACGAACGCCAAAAAGTCATTCGGGACATGGTGGATACCAATGTCCGCCAGCAGGAAGAGATAAAGGAAGTCTGCGCGACCTCGCCTCAGCAATGCCAGCAACGATATGGATATCTGGTTGATGAGTGGGAGTTGTTCGACGACACGATAAAAGGACTGGCGAAGGACAAGTCGTTGCCGGATGACTTCCGCGACTATATGCCGGCCGTATATATGTCGGACGTGGAGGCGGGTGGGGTTATAGCCGAGAGCGGATGGACTAAACGCTTTGAAGCAATGGGGTTTGATGCCGATACGGCACGGGTAATGGCTGCTACGCTGCCGGCGGTGGTTAGTGGTGTTGGAGGTGGCGGTAGTAAAGGGGTTAATAAAGGAGCCGGCAAGAAGAGTGGTACTGGTGGGGGTGTCGACGGGATATTGACGAAAGATAAAACGAGGAGTGAAGATTCAGCGACTCTTGGTAGTTTGAAGAAAGAAAAAATAATAATAAAAGATAATAATGAGGCTATTGCTGATCACACTATCGTGTCTTCGGGGAAGGCGCCCAAGATCTGGAAGCCTAATTCAATTTACGAGGTGTCTAGAGCTGATGGGACTAAAAGTGTTACCTATTACGACGATCAGGGTAGGACGTTTTCTCGCGAGGACTATGGTCAACAAAAGACCCATGGTAAGTTGGGGTACGATAAAAATGGAAGAGTGCCTCCGCATGAGCATAGAATTATCTACAATGAACGTGGATATGTTGATAGGAAATACTATAGAGAATTAGATGTGAATGGTAATCCTGTAGGGTCTTGGGTTTTAGATGGAAAATAGGTGGTGTTATGTCGAATAATGTGTATGGATACCTATATCCTCCTCTGAGTAAGGAGGCTGAAGTGGCTCTGGAATCATATTTTTTGAAGTGCCCTGTTCATATAAGAAATATTGAGAAAGAAGAGCTGATTAATTATCCTGAAGAATATTTGCCACAAGATGGTTGTTTTATTTTTGAGATATCGGATGGTGTCGAATCTACTAATGCGACCTATTTGATTGACTATTACGAATATGATCCTGATGAATCGAAGATTGGGTTTCCTGCGGATCCGAGGGAGCGGTTAAATGTGTTGTTGAGTGTAATTTTTAATATGGTGACGATTACAAAATCAAAAAAAATGGTTGTTGCAATAAATGAGTGTGAGCAAATAGAGCATATTAAAAAAATGGAATTGTCAGATTGTTGTGAGACTATTCAATCTGACTTTGAAAAATTCCAGGCTCCGCCTGATACTCTTTATGAAATAATAAACTGATAGATCGAGGGGTGAAGATGTTCTGCTTGAAATTACTACGTCGCGAAGCTTGGTGTTTCCCACTCTTGTCTCTGGATAATACGCTTTGCCGCAATCGGTAAGCGGGGTTCGGTTAGTACCAAAAATATATGACGCGTAACTTCGATATGACCTTTATAAGGTTGGTGTAGCATATGCTGCGTTGAATTTGAATTTATTTATCGCTAGGGTGAAGGGGGGCGTTCTTAACAGGGGTCTTGTGTGAGAGCGGTTGCTGGATGATCTGTCTGTTTCATTTGGATGAAAAGTCTCATGGATTTTTTTGAGATTTTGACAGTTGATGGTGGGTAGGTTGTTGTTTTTATTAAAAAAATAAATTCATGCAGAAATTGCGATTGCTAAAAGGGAGCTTCTGGCTGTGAGCGATGTATACCGCTAGGAAGGGGCTGTGCTAGGTAGAGTGAATGAAATGAAATTGAGAGGGACTCGTACCGAATCAATAATAAGAGATGTACTTATTTTTTCTGATCTGTCGCTAAAGGGAAACAGAAAAATCATGGATTTTTTGTGCGAGAGGTACGGAGATGTAAGGTCGGTCTATGCCTTGGCTTGGACTCCGAGTCAAGGTGAAGATGCGTGTGGAATATTGGTCAATGGTGAAATCTACGTTAGCTTCGATATTTGTACTTCGTCTGAAGAAATCCGCGAGGTTGAAGAAATTACTGTGTCGGAATACTTAAAAAGTATCAGGGGTAGGCGAAGTATCTTAAAGGTACTAGTTGCGCTTGATTTAGCCAGTAGTGGCTGAACTGGGTGCCGGAAGCTGATTAAATTTATATCAAAAATTTTATGGTTGCTTGGTAGGTTTTATTAGGAGAGTGTTGTTCGTGTACGCCCATGCCTAAAAAATGATCAGGCCTGATGGCATTGAGGGCGTCGTCTCTTAGCCGGCCCATTGCGATAAAGTAATGACCTTCCTCCCCACAGCATTCCCCCTCCAGCCCATGGCCACCTACGCATTCCGCCTCCTCAACGTCTTCGCCTCCAGCACCTTCACCGGAAATCCCCTCTGCGTATTCGAAGACGCGCGTGGCATGGACGACTCCACCATGCGCGAACTGGCGGCACAGTTCAATCTTTCCGAAACGACCTTCATCCTGCCCTCCGAAGTGGCCGACGCGCGCGTACGCATTTTCACGCCCGGCTTCGAGATGGGTTTCGCGGGCCACCCCACCATCGGCACGTCTCAAGTGGTGCGCGACCTGCTCAAGCGCGGCGATGCGTTGACGCTGGAATTCAAGGCCGGTGTCGTGCCGGTCACCGCGCAGGGTGACGCCTGGACTTTCACCGCGCCCTGTCCGAACGGCATAAGCACGGCGGCGCCGACGCTGCCGGCGGCCGATATTGCCGGACTGATGGGGCTGGACGCGGGCGACCTTGCGGGGGATCCCATCTGGGTGGATACGGGCGCGGACCAGTTGCTGGTGCCCGTGAATAACGTCGACGCGTTGCGGCGGGCCAAGCCAGATGCCTCGCAGCTGGATCGCTGGCAGGCCAACAGCCTGGGACGCAAGGTCTGCTACCTGTTCGCTTTCGACCATGGGCGCCGGCAGGACGGGCGCGATGTCGTGGTGACGCGTTATTTCTATGCCAAACCTGGCGGCGGGGTGCAGGAAGATGCGGGCACCGGCTCGGCCTGCGCCAACCTGGGCGGCTGGCTGCGGCATAGGCAGCATGGCCTGCCCGCCAGTTTCCTGGTGGAGCAGGGCGACCAGATGGGCCGTCCGTGCCGGCTGCTGCTGGACGTGCAGGCCGATGGCCGCATTCAGGTGGGCGGCCGCGCGTTGGAGATCGGGCGTGGCACGGTGGACGTCTGAGGCTGCGGGTTGCTGTCATCCCGCGCCCCAAAGAAAAACGGCGCCTGTGTGTAAGCACAGGCGCCGCTTTTCATTGCATGCCCATCAAGGGCCGGCGGTTTACTTCTTGTTCTTGGCCGGGTCGACCTTGATGTTGTTCATGACCTGCTTCACGCCCTCGACACCGCGGGCAACGGTGGCGGCGTGATCGGCTTCGGCGGCGGTGCCGACCGTACCGGTCAGCTTGGCCACGCCTTCGTTGGTTTCGACAGCGATGTCGAGCACGCTCAGCTGCTTGTCGGCCACGAAGGCGGCCTTGACCTTGGTGGTCACGGTCGCGTCGGACGCGTATTCGCCCACGGATTGCTTGGGCTTGCCGTCATCGGCGGCAAAGGCCATGGAAGTGAAGACGGCGCCCGTACCCAGTGCGGCGGCGGCGATCAGCTTGCGGATTTCCATAGTTGTGCTCCTTGTATATGGGGTTCAGCGCGTTCAGGATGCAACGGCTAAGCGAAGATTCTTGGGGTGCGATGTTCTTCTATTTCTTGCGGAATGCGCCGCCCAGAATGGACAGCAGCGCCAGTACCAGGAAGACGAAGAACAGGATCTTGGCGATGCCCGCGGCGCCGGCGGCAATGCCGCCGAAGCCCAGGACAGCCGCAATGATCGCAATGACGAAAAATACGACGGCGTAGTGCAACATGTCAGCTTCTCCTGGTGGCGTTGGAATCAGGGATTGCGGTCAAAGAAATCCCGGACTTCCTTCTGGGCCTGTTCCTTGGTCTTGCCGTAGCGCTCCTGGATCAGGCCAGCGAGGCGTTCGGCATTGCCTTCCGTACGGGTCAACTCGTCGTCGGTGAGTTCACCCCAGGCCGCTTTGGCCTTGCCGGACAGTTGCTTCCACTTGCCAGCGATGATGTCGTTATTCATGGTGACCTCTCTTCGTAGTGGCAAACGCAGCGGCTTATGGCCGATAAGCTCTGCATTCGCGGTTGAGTTGGGCACTGATCAGCTTGAGTTCAAGGTACAGGTCCGCCGCGAGCCCTGTCAAAGAACGCTGTGGGTAAATGTAACTGCCGGGGACGGGGCAAATCGCGCTTCCTTCGACGAGGGGTAGCGCAGGCGTACCAAGAGCGGGAGTTACATCTGAGCAACGAATTGAGCCCTTTTGAGCGGGGCTGGTAACGGGACCTACACGGGATTCCCGTGCAAAACGCAGCGAGGCGCGGCGCCGATGCGTCAGGCATCCGGCGCTGGCTGCGGGGCCGTCGCGCCGGTATAGTCGGGACAGGTTCCGTACCCGGGTCGATGGCCCGGGGTCTGGCGGCATCACACAACGGAGAGGGCACGCATGACGCAACGATTCCTCGGTACGATCCTGCTGGCGCTGGCCGCGATGGCGGCGCTGGGATGCACCCATGTGACGGATCGCTATCAGGCCGCGGCGCCCGCCGCGGCGTCGCACGGCTAGGGGCTGGCGATACGATCCCGTGTCTGGTCCGGACGGGGAGCGGCGGCCCGCCGTGGCGTGCTGACAGCTGCCGCCCTACAAAAGAAACGGGGCGCTTTCGCGCCCCGTCCGCATGCGATTCCCTGATCGGGATCAGCTTTCGCGGATGCGTTGGGCGATGTGTTCCAGCGCCTCTTCGACCTGGTCCACCAGGATCAGGCACAGGTCGCCCGCCTGCAGGCGCGCCAACGCCGTGTCGATCGCCAGGAACTCGCCGTGGATCTCTTCGATGTGGCGGGTGCGGCTGGCGTTGACCAGGCCTTGCTGCAGCAGCGCCAGCACTTCGCCATCTTCGCGGCCGCGCTGGCATTGGTCCTGGTACAGCAGCACGTCGTCGAAGGCGCCGCCGAGGATCTCGGTCTGCATGCGGATGTCTTCGTCGCGGCGGTCGCCGGCGCCGCTGATGACCACCGAGCGGCGCTTGGCGGGCATGGCGTCGACCGCGCGCACCAGCGCCAGGATCGCATCGGGATTGTGGCCGTAGTCGGCGATCACGGTGGCGCCGCGATAGTCGAACACGTTGAAGCGGCCGGGCGCGGTCTGGGCGTCGTTGACGAAGGTCGACAGGCCGCGGCGCACGATGCTCCAGTGCAGGTTCAGCGCCCAGGCCGCGGCGATGGAGGCCATGGCGTTCTCGACCTGGAACACGATGGTGCCGTTGCGCGTGAGCGGGATCTCGGCCAGCGGGAAGCGGGTTTCCTCGCTGCCCTGGGCCGCGACGATGGCGTCGCCATCGCGGTAGACCACGCGCAGGCCCTGGGCGCGGTGCGTCGCCATGACCGGGTGGTTGCGGTCCTCGGCGAAGTAGGTGATCGAGCCGGGGCAGCTGGAAGCCATCTCCGCCACGATGGGATCGGCGGCGTTGAGCACGGCGGTGCCGCTCGGATGCACGTGCTGCACGATCACGCGCTTGACCACGGCCAGGTCCTCGACGGTGCTGATGTAGCCCAGCCCGAGGTGATCGCCCATGCCGATGTTGGTGACGATGGCGACGTTGCAGCGGTCGAAGGCCAGGCCCTCGCGCAGGATGCCGCCGCGCGCGGTCTCGAACACGGCGGCGTCCACGTCCGGGTGCATCAGCACGCTGCGGGCGCTGCGCGGACCGCTGCAGTCGCCGGTGTCGATGCGCAGGTTGTCGACGTAGACGCCGTCCGAGTTGGTCATGCCGACGCGGTTGCCGGCCACGCCCAGGATGTGGGCGGTCAGGCGCACCGTGGTGGTCTTGCCGTTGGTGCCGGCCACTGCCACCACCGGAATGCGGCCGTCGTCGCCGTCGGCGTACATGTTGGCGATGATGGCCTCGCCCACGGCGCGGCCCTTGCCGAACGAGGGATTCAGGTGCATGCGCAGGCCGGGCGCGGCGTTCACTTCGACCACGCCGCCGTTCTGCTCCTCGAGCGGGTAGTGCACGCTTTCGGCCACCACGTCGACGCCGCAGATGTCCAGGCCGATCATGCGGGCCGCGGACACCGCGCGCGCCGCCATCTCGGGGTGCACTTCATCGGTCACGTCGGTGGCCGAGCCGCCGGTGCTGAGGTTGGCGTTGTTGCGCAGGAAGATCAGGGTGCCGGGAGGCGGCACGGAATCGGCGTCGAAGCCCTGCTTTTTCAGCGTGGCCAGGGCGATGTCGTCGAAGCGGATCTTGGTCAGCGAGGTGGCGTGGCCGTCGCCGCGTAGCGGGTCGGCGTTGACCTGGTCGACCAGCTGGCGGATGGTCTGCACGCCGTCGCCGGTAACCTGCGGCGGATCGCGGCGCGAGGCGGCGACCAGCGTGCCGCCCACCACCAGCAGGCGGAAGTCGTGGCCCGGAATGTAGCGTTCGACGATGACCTCGGAGCTGATCTCCTCGGCCACTTCGAAGGCCTGGATCACACGTTCGCGCGTTTCGATGTTGACCGCGACGCCGCGGCCCTGGCTGCCGTCGCGCGGCTTGACCACGACCGGGCCGCCCAGCTCCTGGGCCGCGGCCCAGGCGTCTTCGGCGGTAGTGACCGAGCGGCCCAGCGGCACCGGCACGCCGGCGGCGTCCAGCAGCATCTTGGTCAGGTCCTTGTCCTGCGCGATCGATTCGGAGATGGCGCTGGTCAGGTCGGTTTCGGCGGCCTGGATGCGACGTTGCTTGCTGCCCCAGCCGAACTGCACCATGCTGCCTTGCGTCAGGCGACGGTAGGGAATGTTGCGGACCGTGGCGGCGTTGACGATGGAGCCGGTGCTGGGGCCGAGGCGCACGTCCTCGTCCAGTTCACGCAGGCGCTTGAGGGCGTCGGCCAGATCGAACGGGGTGTCGTCCAGCGCGGCCTGCACCAGCTGCTGCGCCAGGTCCATGGCGAGACGGCCGACTTCTTCCTCGCTGTATTCCACCACGACCTGGAACACGCCGGGTTCGGTGGTGGGGGAGGCGCGGCCGAACGTGACGGGGCAGCCGGCGTAGGCCTGCAGCGTCAACGAGACGATCTGCAGCACGTGCGCGATCGAGACCGCGCCCTGGTGGCCTTCGGGGCGCAGCAGGCCGGTCTGCGGCAGGCGCGCGCGCAGGCGGGCTTCGAAGTCGGGCAGGTTGTCGATCGAGCATTCGGCGTCGGCGCACGACACGATGGCCTCGATCGCCGTGTTCTTGCTCCACAGGTTGGGGCCGCGCAGCGCTCGGATACGGGAAACTTCCATGGCAGGTATTCCTGTCTAGCTTGCGCGCGCCGCGGCGGGTCACCGCGGCGCGCGCGATGATGTCAGTGTTGCTGGATCCAGCGGCGGACGAGATCGATGGTGGGGCCGGAGAAGGCCTCGTCGGATTGCAGCAGGACGAAGTCGCCCGCCGCGATGCCGGCGAGCTGGCTCTCGATGGCCTTGCCATGGTCCGGTTCGTCCAGGATCTGCTTGACGCGGCTGCCTTGCTCCAGGCCCTGGCGCAGCAGCGCGCGCGCCTGGCCGGCGGGGCGCTTGCTGGTGACGGTGGTGTCGTCGTACAGCACCACGCGGTCGAAAGCGTCGCCCAGCAGCTTGCCCTGTTCGATCAGGTCGGCGTCGCGGCGGTCGGCGCCGGCCGAATACACGGCGGCGCGGGTGGTCGACGGGAACTGGTCGATGGCGGTGATCAGCGGACGCAGCGCGGAGGCGTTGTGGACGTCGTCCACCACCACGGTGCTGCCGTTGCGTTCGAACAGCGTGAACTGCCAGGGCGCATCGGCCTGGTCGATGTCGAAGGTCTCGATGCCGGCGCGGATCAGTTCGACCGGGATGTCGAGCGCCCAGGCGGCGCCGACCGCGGCCAGCACGTTCTCGACCTGGAAGGCGACGCGGCCGCCGTGCGTGAGCGGAATCGCGGCGACGTCGGCCAGGCGTTCCTCGCGCGCGCCCTGCGCCAGCACGATGGCGCCGTCGCGCACGAAGACCGCGCGGCCGTCCTGTTGCAGGTGGGCGGTGATGGCGGGCAGGGCGGGGTCGATGCCGAAGAAGATCACGGCGCCGTCGGACAGCTCGGCCATTTCCACCACGCGCGGATCGCGCGCGTTGAGCACGGCGGCGCCGGTCGGCAGAACGACGTCGACCTGGGTGCGGAACACATTGAACATGCGCTCCGTCTCGTTGATGTCGAAGTCGCCGAGATGGTCGGCGTCGTCGATGTTGGTGACCACGCCGACCTGGCAGCGGTCGTAGGCCAGGCCCTGGCCCAGGATCACTCCGCTGTCGTTCTCGATGACGGCGGCATCGACGTTGCGGTTCATCAGCACGCGGGTGCCGGATGCGAAATCGGCGCGGTCGCCCTTCTGCACCAGGCGGCGGTCGAGGTACAGGCCCTCGCTGCAGGCCAGGCCGGTGCGCTTGCCCGACAGGTGCAAGAGGCGCGCGACCAGGCGCGCGACCACGGTCTTGCCGTTGGTGCCGGTGACGCCGACGATGGGAATGCGGCCGGCGTCGCCTTCGGGGAACAGATGATCGACGATGGCGTGGCCGACCGGACGCGGGGTGCCGTCGGCCGGCTTCAGGTGCATCAGCAGGCCGGGGCCGGCGTTGACTTCGACGATGGCGCCGCGCTGCTCATCGAGCGGGCGCGAGATGTCCTCGGCCACCAGGTCGACGCCGGCGATGTCCAGGCCGACCACGCGGGCGGCCAGGGTGACGGTGGCGGCGACGCTCGGGTGCACGCGGTCGGTGACGTCGAAGGCGACGTTGCCGCTGCGCTGCACCAGCACGCGCTGGCCCTCGGCCGGCACGCTGTCTTCCGTCAGGCCCTGGCGGGCGATCTCCAGGCGCGCGGCCGAATCCAGGCGCACCGGATTGAGCGGATGGTTTTCGGTGCGGCCGCGGCGCGGGTCGGTGTTGATCTGGTTGTCGATCAGTTCGGTGAGGGTGGACTTGCCGTCGCCCGTGACCCAGGCCGGCTCGCCGGCGGCCGCGGCCACCATGCGGTCGCCCACCACCAGCAAGCGGTGCTCGTTGCCCAGCACGAAGCGTTCGACGATGACGCCGCTGCCTTCGTCGACGGCGACGCGGTAGGCGGAAATGACTTCTTCGCGCGTGGTCAGGTTGGTGAACACGCCGCGTCCGTGGTTGCCGTCATACGGCTTGACCACCACCGGCAGGCCGATGTCCTCGGCGGCCGACCAGGCGTCGTCCTCGCTGTCGACCAGGCGGCCTTCGGGCACGGGCACGCCGCAGGTCGAGAGCAGTTCCTTGGTCAGGTCCTTGTCGCGCGAAATGCCTTCGGCGATGGCGCTGGTGCGGTCGGTCTCGGCCGTCCAGATGCGGCGCTGGCGCGAGCCGTAGCCGAACTGCACCAGGTTGCCTTCGAACAGACGGATGTAGGGGATGTCGCGGTCGTCGGCGGCATCCACGATGCAGGCGGTGCTGGGACCCAGGCAATGCTTGTCGACCAGCCGGCGCAGGCGCGCCACGGCGGCGTCGACGTCGAAGGGGCGGTCTTCGATGGCGGCCATGACCAGGTCGCGGCCTTCGTTCAGGGCGGTGCGGGTGACCTGTTCCTGCCAGGCGCGCACGACGACTTTATAGACGCCGCGGGTGGAGGTTTCACGGGCCTTGCCGAAGCCGCCGCGCAGGCCGGCCAGGTTCTGCAGCTCAAGGGTGGCATGCTCGAGGATGTGGCCGGGCCAGGTGCCTTCCTTGACGCGGGACAGGAAGCCGCCCCGCACGCCCGGGCTGCAGCGGTGCTCGATCAGGGTCGGCAGCCAGGCGGTCAGGCGCTCGTAGAAGCCGGGGATCGTGTTGGAGGGATAGTCCTCCAGTTCGCCGATATCCACCCACGCCTCAAGTACCGGACGGTACGTCCAAATGTTCGGGCCGCGCAAAGCCACGACATCGAGAAATTCAATGTCTTTCTTTTTCATGTTTTAATTTACTTGAGAAGCAGGTTGGCACGCGCGGACGCCCCTATGCAAGACCGCGAATTTATTGGGGTTGCGCCTTAAGAATAATGCCAACGAGTGGGGGATCCCAGATATTCCTAATTAGAAAAATCGGCTGATACTATACGACGCCTTCAAAGGCGTGAACTCGTTGTGTTGTAAGGAAGGGACACGTTGCCAGCCTGGAGTTGGCATGCCGTCGCCGCCTTGTAGGGCAGAGTCCTGGCCCGGTATGCGTTCTAATGAAAAAACCACACCTGCTTTCCGGCCTAGCCGAAGCCTTTCCTGCCCGCTGGCGGGATGAAATCCGCGCAGAACTGGCGCAGGATGAAACCCTGCTGGCCTGGGTTGAAATAGACCTGGATCAGCGGCTGAAGTTCCAGCCCGGCCTGGTCGCCGTCACCGATCACCGCCTGATCGCCCGCAACGCGGCCGATACCGGCTGGGAATCCTGGGCCTACGGTCCCCAACTGTCCCTGAATCTTTCCGACCACGCCGGCGCCGCCGTGCTGGAGCTGCACGACGATACCGCGCGTCTGGGTATCTGGCGCTTCACGCTGGCCTGCAACCCGGCCGCGCTGCGGCTGCTGGGCCAGTTCGAGGCGCAGCAGGCGATCCGCCTGTCCGGCCAGCCGGAAGCCGAGGCGGGCGAACGCCAGTGCACCATCTGCAACAACGCCATTCCGGCCGGCCAGGACGAATGTCCGGTCTGCAACCAGGAACAGGCGGCGCCGTCGACCACCTGGGCGCTGCTGCGCCTGTGGCGCTTCGCGCGGCCGTACCGCGGCCCCTTACTGGCCGGCTTCCTGCTGACCCTGCTGGGCACCGCGGCAACCCTGGTGCCGCCGTACCTGACCATGCCGCTGATGGACGACGTGCTGATTCCGTTCCAGAACGGCGCGCCCATCGACTACAGCAAGGTCCGCCTGTACCTGGGCGGGCTGCTCGGCTCCGCCATCCTGGCGTGGGGCCTGGGCTGGGCGCGGACCTACATCCTGGCCTGGGTCAGCGAGCGCATCGGCGCCGACCTGCGCACCACCACCTATGAGCACCTGCAGCAGCTGTCGCTGGAGTACTTCGGCGGCAAGCGTACCGGCGACCTGATTTCCCGCATCGGCAGCGAGACCGACCGCATCTGCGTGTTCCTGTCGCTGCACCTGCTGGACTTTGCCAACGACATCCTGATGATCGCCATGACCGCGGTGATCCTGGTGTCGATCAATCCCTGGCTGGCGCTGGTCACGCTGGTGCCGCTGCCGTTCATCATCTGGATGATCCACGCGGTGCGCGACCGGCTGCGCCATGGCTTCGAGAAGGTCGACCGCATCTGGTCGGAGATCACCAACGTGCTGGCGGACACCATCCCCGGCATCCGCGTGGTCAAGGCCTTCGCCCAGGAAAAGCGCGAAGTGGCGCGTTTCCGCGAGGCCAACAACCGCAACCTGGAAGTGAACGACCGGGTCAACACCACCTGGTCGCTGTTCTCGCCCACGGTCACGCTGCTGACCGAGGTCGGCCTGCTGGTGGTGTGGATCTTCGGCATCTGGCAGGTCTCGCAGAAGCAGATCACGGTGGGGGTGCTGGCGGCGTTCCTGGCCTACATCGGGCGCTTCTATACGCGGCTGGATTCGATGAGCCGCATCGTGTCGGTGACGCAGAAGGCGGCCGCCGGCGCCAAGCGCATCTTCGACATCCTGGACCATGTCTCCAGCGTGCCGGAACCGCAGAATCCGGCCAAGCTGCCGCAGATCAACGGCCGCATCGAATTGCGCGACGTCGGCTTCCGCTACGGCAATCGCCAGGTCATCCGCGGGCTGGACCTGACCATCGCCCCCGGCGAGATGATCGGCCTGGTGGGCCACAGCGGCTCGGGCAAGAGCACCCTGATCAACCTGATCTGCCGCTTCTACGACGTGTCGGAAGGCGCGATCCTGGTGGACGGCGCCGACATCCGCTCGGTGCGGGTGGCCGACTACCGCCGCAACATCGGGCTGGTGCTGCAGGAGCCCTTCCTGTTCTTCGGCACCATCGCCGAGAACATCGCCTACGGCAAGCCGGACGCCACCCGCGACGAGATCGTGGCCGCGGCCCGCGCCGCCCATGCGCATGAATTCATCCTGCGCCTGCCGCATGGCTACGATTCGCTGGTGGGCGAACGCGGCCAGGCGCTGTCCGGCGGCGAGCGCCAGCGCATCTCGATCGCGCGCGCGCTGCTGATCGACCCGCGCATCCTGATCCTGGACGAAGCCACCTCGTCGGTCGACACCACCACCGAGAAGGAAATCCAGAAGGCGCTCGACAACCTGGTGCGTGGCCGCACCACCATCGCCATCGCCCACCGCCTGAGCACCTTGCGCAAGGCCGACCGGCTGGCGGTGCTGGACCGTGGCCAGATCGTGGAACAGGGTCCGCACGAAGAGCTGATGGCGCGTGAAGGCGCCTACTACCGGCTGTACCAGGCGCAGGCGCGCCAGAACGAGGCCGACGCGCAGGCCTCCGGCAGCGAAGACATGGCCGCCGTGGCCTGAACGAGATAACCGTCATGACGCTTCCCGTTTTCCAGCTGCGACGCAATGCGTTCGGGCGTTTGGTGTTCCAGGGCGCCGACGGCGTCGCGCACGAGGGCGTGCTCCCGGTGCGGGCCTTTCCGATCAGCGAGGCCGATCGCGGGCTGTCGCTGGTGACCAGCGAGGGCCGCGAGCTGCTGTGGATCGAACGGCTGGCCGAGGTGCCCGCCGCCGACCGCGCCCTGATCGAAGAGGAACTGGCCGGGCGGGAATTCATGCCCGAGATCCGCAAGCTGGCCAGCGTGTCCACCTTCGCCACGCCCAGCGTCTGGAAGGTGGAAACCGACCGCGGCGCCACCAGTTTCACGCTGCGCGGCGAAGAGGACATCCGCCGCCTCAGCCCGCAGACGCTGCTGATCGCCGACAGCCACGGCATCTTCTACCTGGTGCGCGACATCCTGTCGCTCGACAAGCACAGCCGCAAGCTGCTGGACCGTTTCCTCTGACCGACCTCAGTCCGGGGCCGCGCGCTTGAACGGCGTGTGCGCCTCGAGTTCGCCCAAGTAGTCATCCACCGCGGCGGTTTCCTCATCGAGAAAATGCTGGATCGCGGCCGCGAAGCGCGGGTCGGCAACCCAGTGCGCCGACCAGGTGGGCGTGGGCAGCAGCCCGCGCGCCATCTTGTGTTCCCCTTGCGCGCCGCCCTCGAACCGCGCCATGCCATGGGCGATGCAGTAGGCGATGGCCTGCAGGTAGCAGGTCTCGAAGTGCAGCCCCGGCACATATTCCGTCGCGCCCCAATAGCGTCCGTACAGCGTGTCGCCGCCCGCCAGGTTCAGGGCCGCCGCCACCGGCTGGCCGTCGCGCTCGGCCAGGATCAGCACGAAGGCGTCGGGCTGGTCGCGGTAGGCGCGCAGGAAGAACTCGCGGCTCAGGTAGGGCGGATTGCCGTGATTGAAATAGGTGTGACAATAGCACTGGTAGAAAAAATCGAGGTCGGCGGCGTCGATCTGCGCGCCGCGCAGCCAGCGGAACGCCAGCCCGGCCTGCGCTACCTTCTTGCGGTCCTGGCGGATCTTCTTGCGCTTGTCATGGCTCATCGTCGCCAGGAAGGCGTCGAAGTCGGCGTAGCCCGGATTGGTCCAATGGAACTGCACGCTTTCGCGCACCATGAAGCCGGCCTCGCGCAGGGCGCGCAGGTCCGCCGTGGCCGGAAACAGCAGATGCAGCGACGACACCTGGATTTCTTCGGCGAAAGCGACCAGCCCGCGTACCAGCGTGTCGCGGTCTTCGTCGCTGGCGGCCAGCAGGCGCGGGCCCGAGACCGGGGTGAACGGCACCGCCGCCAGCAGCTTGGGGTAGTAGCGCAGGCCGTGGCGTTCGAAGGCGTCGGCCCAGGCGTAGTCGAACACGTACTCGCCGCGTGAATGCGATTTCAGGTAGAGCGGCACCGCCCCGGCCAGATCGTCGCCGCGCCACAGCATCAGGTAATGCGGCGACCAGCCGGTGCGCGGCGCGGCGCAGCCGGTGTCGTGCAGCGCGTGCAGGAAGGCGTGCCGCAGGAACGGCTGGTCGCCGGCCAGCGCATCCCATTGGCGGGCGTCGATGCGCGACAGGTCGGTTTCGATGGTCAGGCGGAGCGGCGAATCCATGGACGAATGATAAAGTCTTCGCTGGCGCATGACGCGCGGCGCGGGATGACCGCGCATGGTTATTGTCTTGCGGGCGGCGTCGTTCCGCCCCGCACCGGAAATCCTCATGGACAGCAATTCGATCCTTCCCGCGGACGGGAACGGTCTGGACCAATCCGGCACGCC
Organism: Achromobacter sp. 2789STDY5608615; assembly: GCF_001298995.1. Classification (NCBI taxonomy): domain Bacteria; kingdom Pseudomonadati; phylum Pseudomonadota; class Betaproteobacteria; order Burkholderiales; family Alcaligenaceae; genus Achromobacter; species Achromobacter sp. 2789STDY5608615. Next base: position 24,405 of record NZ_CYTY01000044.1, on the reverse strand, counting down.
CTGTCTGCGCGCCCAGGCCCTGCGCGCGCTGGCCGCCACCGGCTGGGCCGACAAGCTGGCGCGGGTGCGCGCCATTGGCGACGACGCCCCGCTGGATGGCGCGCGGCGTTACGCGGCGCCAGGCGGATTGCCGGGGCGCCCCGCCGCGCCCGTGCTGGTGGCGCCGGCCGAGGTGCCGCAGCGTTCCATGGCGACCCAGGAAGGCCGCGCGGCGCTGCTGCACGCGCTGGCGCATATCGAATTCAACGCGGTGAACCTGGCGCTGGACATCCTCTGGCGCTTCGCCGGCATGCCGGACGCGTTCTACCGCGACTGGTTGCGCGTGGCGCGCGAAGAGGCCGCGCATTTCGATCTGCTCAATCGGCGGCTGGCCGAGCTGGGCCATGCCTATGGCGACTTTCCCGGCCACAACGGCCTGTGGGACATGGCCGAACGCACATGCGACGACCTGTTGGCGCGGCTGGCGCTGGTGCCGCGCACTCTGGAGGCGCGCGGCCTGGATGCGTCGCCGTTGATCCGCAACAAGCTGGCCGGCGCCGGCGACGCGCAGAGCGCGGCCATCGTCGACATCATCCTGCGCGACGAGATCGGCCACGTGGCGATCGGCAACTACTGGTACAGGCGGTTGTGCGCCGAGCAGGGCAGGGAGCCGGTCGCCTGCTACGCCGAGCTGGCCAGCCGCTACAACGCGCCGCGGCTGCGCGGCCCCTTCAACATGGAAGCGCGCCGCGCGGCGGGTTTCGACGAGGCCGAACTGGCCGCCTTGCTCGACAAACGCGCCGTCACGGGCGAAGCCGAAGACAGCCAGCGCTGCCCCGATGGCGGTGCGGCCAACGCATCCGCAGGAGCGCTTTCTCGATGACCTTTCGCCACGCCGTTCCCCTGGCCGCCATGCTGGCGTTGTCCGCGCCCGCCGCGCACGCCGCCGACGCCTTCGCCGCTTGCCTGGCCGGATTGCGCGCCCCCGCCGCCAAGGCGGGCGTGTCGGGCGCCACGTTCGACCGGCATACCGCCAGCCTGTCGCCCGACATGGCGGTGATCGGCCTGCTGGATGCGCAGCCCGAATTCAAGACGCCGATCTGGGACTACATGGCGGCGCTGGTCGACGACGAGCGCGTCGCCGACGGCAAGGCGGGCATCGAGCGCTGGCGCGCCGAACTGGACCGCGCCGCCGCGCGCTACGGCGTGGACCCGGCCACCATCGCGGCCGTGTGGGGCGTGGAGAGCAATTATGGCCGCACGCTGGGCGGGCGGCCGCTGCTGACCTCGCTGTCGACGCTGTCCTGCTTCGGGCGCCGCCAGGCGTATTTCCGCGGCGAGTTCTTCGCCGCGCTCAAGATCGTGCAGGACGAGCGCATCGACCCCGACAAGCTCAAGGGTTCCTGGGCGGGGGCGTTCGGCCAGACCCAGTTCATGCCGTCGACCTATCTGCGGTTGGCGGTCGATTTCGACGGCGATGGCCGCCGCGACCTCATCGACAGCGTGCCCGACGCGCTCGCCTCCACCGCCAACTTCCTCAAGCGCGCCGGCTGGAACAGCGGCCTGGACTGGGGCTACGAGGTGATCCTGCCGGCGGGCGCGAACACCGCCGGCGCGGGACGCAAGAACAAGCGTCCGCTGTCCTTCTGGCGCGGCCAGGGGTTGACCCGCGCCGACGGCAAGCCGTTGCCCGCGGGCGATACGCCTGTCGGCCTGCTGCTGCCGGCCGGTCCCAAGGGGCCGGCGTTCCTGGTGACGCGTAATTTCGATGCGCTGTATTCCTACAACGCCGCCGAAAGCTATGCGCTGGCGATTGCGCACCTGTCCGACCGCCTGCGCGGCGGCGGCCCGCTGGCGCAGGCCTGGCCGACCGACGATCCGGGGCTGTCGCGCGCCGAGCGGCGCGAATTGCAGCGGCTGCTGATTGCCCGCGGCTATGAGCTGGGCGAACCCGATGGCATGATCGGCGAGCGCACCCGTGAAGCCCTGCGCGCAGCGCAGCGCGAACTCGGCCTGCCCGCCGACGGCCGCGCCGGCCAGAAGGCGTTGAAAGCCCTCAAGGCCTCCCAGGCTCCCCTGGCCTCGCCAGCCCCGCGCGGCGCGGGCTGAAGGCCGGAACGACAAGCTTTGCAAAGATCGCCGGTTGCCGACCTTTGGATGACCACATCGGCGCCGTCACGGGCCTATACTGGATTTCCGATTTTCCTGGAGTACGGCGATGAGTCTATTGGATACCTTGGCCTCGATGGCCGGCGGCGGCCAGCAAGGAGGCTCCGCCTCGCTGCTGCCCGCCCTGATTGAACAACTGGGCAAATACCCGGGCGGCCTGTCCGGCCTGATCGCCAGCTTCCAGCAGGGCGGCCTGGGCGAGATCGTCGCGTCGTGGATCGGCAAGGGCCAGAACCTGCCGGTCAGCGCCGACCAGCTCGGTCAGGTGCTGGACCCCGGCGTGGTTAACGAACTGGCCGCCAAGACCGGCCAGGACACCGGCTCGGTGCTGGGCTCGCTGTCTTCGCTGCTGCCGCAGCTGATCGACAAGGCCACCCCGGAAGGCACGGTGCAGCCCGGCCAGTCGTTCAACCCCACCGACCTGCTGGCCTCGCTGTCGGGCCTGTTCGGCAATCGCGGCTGAATCCGGCCAAGGGGTCTCCCCCCTGACGCGCCCGCGGCTTCAATCCCTCGCCCGCCGCCGCCTGCCGGCGGCCGGGCCGCCGCGGGTCTTCCATCGCTTGACCTTATAGTCACTTCAGGCTTTCTCATACGGCCATGGCACCCTCCGCCACGGTGCCGCCCCCCCATCACCCGGAGCGTCGCGCCATGGATTCGCCGAAAAGACTGCTGGAAAGCCACCCCATCCACGCCCGCGTCGCGATCGTTTCGCGGGGACGGGCATGAGCGGCGGCCATGAGCACGCCGACGTGCGGGCGCTGCCCGAATCCCGCCTGTGGATCGCGTTCGGGCTGACCAGCACCTTCATGGTGGTGGAGATCGTCGGGGGCCTGTGGACCGGCAGTCTGGCGTTGATCTCCGACGCCATGCACATGATGACCGACGCTATCGCGCTGCTGCTGGCGCTGATCGCGATCCGCGCGGGCCGCAAGGCCGCCGACCTGATGCGCACTTACGGTTATGCGCGCTTCGAGATCCTGGCGGCCGCGGTCAACGCGCTGGTGCTGCTGGGCGTGGCGTTCTACATCCTGTACGAAGCCTGGCGCCGTCTCGAGGCGCCGCCGGATATCCAGTCCGCCAGCATGCTGGCCGTGGCCATCGCCGGGCTGGTGATCAACCTGGTGTCGATGCGGTTGCTGGCCGGTTCCAAGGACGACAGCCTGAACGTGAAAGGCGCCTATCTCGAAGTCTGGGCCGACATGCTGGGTTCGGTCGCCGTCATCGCGGGGGCCGTGATCATCTGGCTGACCGGCTGGCGCTGGGTCGATTCGGCGTTGGCCGTGGCCATCGGATTCATGGTGTTCCCGCGCACCTGGGTGCTGCTGCGCGAATGCATCAACCTGCTGCTCGAAGGCGTGCCGCCCGGCATGAGCCTGAGCGCGGTGCGCGAAGCCATCGCCGGCACTGATGGTGTCGCCAGCGTGCATGACATCCACCTGTGGGCGATCACGCAGAAGCAGCCGCTCCTGACCGGCCACGTGGTGCTGGCCGCGGGCGCCGACGGCGAGACCGTCCGGCTGGAGATCGAGCGACGCCTGCAGGACGGCTTCGACCTGCATCACACGACGCTGCAGGTGGAGCGTTCGGATCGTTCCGGGCAGGAGCATATCCACTGAGCGCGGTGTGACGATAGCGGCGGGCCGTGGGCCAGAGGCGTTATCGGTTAGCGCTCGAATCAGTCTGATAAGCGCACCCGCGTTGTCCCCGGACCTCAGGCGAGCATGCTATGAAATGACATCGCTTTCGGAGGATGCGGCTGTGGGGCGTGATGCGGATGTCGCGATTGTTGTTCTATGGACGGTGTCCTTCTTGGCGCTTGCGGTGGCCCTGGCGTTCCAGTGGCTCGTCAACAAGCTGGTCGGCCGGCCCTGGCTCAACGCCGGGAGCATCCTCGCCTACGCAGTCGGCGCATTGCTGGTTGGCTGCGTCGCTGCCAACGTCATCGCGGCGATGCGTGGCAAAGAGAGCTTCGCCACGTGTTGTGGCCAAAGCCTCACCACCCTGATTGCCTTGTTGCCCAGCATTGTGGTCGGCCATCTCTGCGCCAGGGAATTCCGTCAATACAAGGCCCTGCGCAAGCGACTTGCGCAAGGCTGACGCCGGCGCCGGCTCTTCGCATCAAAGACCTGTGCCCGTCCCGCCCTGTGACGGATGCAAAGCACCCATGACCGTAAAGAGCGGGTAGCGCCCACGGAAAAAAAAATGGCCGACCCGTAAAGGTCGGCCATTTGGCGCTATGGCGGAAATTTGGTGGAGCCGGGGGGAATTGAACCCCCGTCCGCAAGCCCTCCGCAACCAGTTCTACATGCGTAGTCGATCTATTTGGTTTTAACCCTGGACTTAGCCAACCGACAGGCCGGACCAGAGCGATTCACGTAATTTAAATCCGAGCCGTGTGACCCCAGCGCGAACCGATTCCTTGTGAATGTCGCTGCTGCGGTTCGAGGGTTGCCCCCCCTAGGAAGTTGCCTTCCTCCGCCTGACCCAAGGACAGATCAGTGCAGCGGCTCACCGCTTAAGCGGCGAGAGCGAAACGCTCGTCGTTGGCGTTTGTAGTGTTCCAGTGGTTTAACGAGCGTACTGGTGCTCGGCATGCCCTGAGTTGTTTCGCGACCCACGTCGAATCCGGATCGGCCCCAAGAACTTTCTATTGTACTGGTAAACGCGATAGTCCGCTGCGTTTCCGCGCCCGCCCGCCCGGGCGTGGCGCGGATGCCGCAATGTGAGCTCAGGCGTTGGCGCAGGCCGCCTTGCCGGCGGGGCGTGCGCGCGAGGCCGCCATCAGCACGAACGCCAGCGCGACGGACACCGCCACGATCACCGCAGCGGCCCAGCCCAGCGACGCCAGGCCGTACTGGTCGATGACGCGGCCGCCGACCACCGCGCCCAGGCCGATGCCGATGTTGGCGCCCGAAATGTTGAGCGAAGCGGCGAAGGCGGGCGCCTCGGGCGCCGATTTCATCAGGCGCACGTGGCAGACGATGAACAGCGCCGCCTGGGCGATGCCCCAGATCGTCAGCGCCACGGCCAGCAGGCCGTGCGACTGCATCACCGGCGCGACGAACGCCAGGCCGACCGCCATCAGCGACGAGAACAGCGCGGTGGCGCCCAGCGGGCTGCGGTCGACCATGCGGCCGCCAGGGGTGTTGCCGATCAGGCCGACGGCGCCGAACGCCATCATGGTCCAGCCAACGATCTGGCCATTGAAACCGGCCAGGCGTTCCAGCATGTCCGCCAGGTAGGTGTAGGCGGTGAACATGCCGGTGAACACCAGCAGCGACAGCAGCACGTGGCCCACCACGATGGGGTTGCGCAGGATGCGCAACTGCGTCACCAGTTTGACGCTCTCGGCGCGGATGCGGGTGCTGGGGAAGGCCAGCAGCAGCAACAGGGCCTTGGCGAACGCCACCACCGACAGCGCGCCGAAGGCCGCGCGCCAGCCGAAGGCGTCCGAGATCAGCACGCCGATGGGGATGCCGAACACCGTGGCGGCGACGATGCCGAACGCCACCATCGAGATGGCGCGGCCGGCGCGGGCCGGGCCCACCAGTTCCACCGCGGTGGCGCTGGCCAGCGACCAGAACACCGGCAATGCCAGCGCCGGCACGAAGCGGGCGACCGCCATGACCCAGATGTTCGGCGCCGCCGCCGCCAGGGCGTTGGACAGGCCGAACAGCACCAGCACGCTGATGAACAGGCGCTTGCGCTCGATGTTGGCCATCAGCGCGGTCAGCAGGGGACCGGTGGCGGCCACGGTGAAGGCGAATAGCGACACCAGCAGGCCGGCCTGGGAAACCGTGACGTCGAGGTCGCGGGCCAGGCTGGGCAGCAGGCCGACGATCAGGAATTCGGTGGTCAGGATGGTGAAACCAGCGGCCGAAAGTAGCAGGATGGGCAAAAGCATGGGCAATTCCAGGTACGCGCGAAGCCGGGAGGCAATGCGCGGTGGGCGGATGAATGGTCTAAAAGGTCTAGGTTGCGCGCCGGGGAGACGTCGGCGCGCGGGCGCATGAGGGCGGCAAGCCATCAATGCGTAACGAGAGTCGCCGTGCGGGCATCGCCGCGCGGCGCCCGGCATGAGCCGGGAAAGGCAATCGGGAGGCACCCGGATTGCCTTGCATGAAACGTACTTTAATTCACCGGCGCCTAGGGATAAACCCTTTTTCACCGGATAAATTGTTCGGTCAGATCAACTAATCCGACCGAACCCTTGTCATCCCGGACCGTGCGCCGTCGGCAGGGCGGCGATGCGGGTCGCGGGAGATCGGCGCCGATGACGGCGTATCAGCGCAGATCGCGCGGCAGCAGCGGCTCGATCGCCGTCCACAGTTCGGCCGGCGTGTTGGCGCAGGTTTCGGCTTCCCAGGTGCTGATGTTGTCTTCTTCGCCGACATAGCCATAGGCGGCGGCAACCGCCGGCATGCCGGCCGCGTGCGCGGCCTGGATGTCGCGCAGGTCGTCGCCGACGTAGACGCAGCGGTCGGTGGCGAAGCCGGCCTCGCGCGCGGCGTGCTGCAGTGGCAGCGGGTGCGGCTTGGCGTGAGCGGTGGTGTCGCCGCAGACCAGCACGGCGCTGTCGCGGGTCAGGTTCAGGTGCTCGACGATCGGCAGCGTCAGGTAGGTGACCTTGTTGGTCACGATGCCCCAGGACAGGCCGCGCTGGCGGATGTCGGCCAGCAGCGCCTCGATGCCGGGGAACAGCTTGCTGTGGACGGTGGAGCTGGCGGCGTAGTCTTCCAGGAATTGCAGGCGGGTCGGCTCGTATTCGTCGTCGCCTGGCTTCAGGCCGAGCGCGACGCGCAGCAGGCCGCGCGCGCCCTGCGAGGCGACCGGACGCAGCGTCTCGTAGGGCAGGGTTTCCAGCCCGCGGCGGGTGCGTTGCTGGTTGGCGGCGGCGGCCAGGTCGGGGGCGGTGTCGGCCAGCGTGCCGTCGAAGTCAAACAGGATCAGGGCGCTCATTTGCGGGTAGCCATCAGGTAGTTGACCGAGGTGTCGGACGTCAGCGAGTAGATCTGGGTGATCGGGTTGTATTCCATGCCGCGCATGCCGACCGGCTCCAGGCCGGCGCCGCGCGCGGACGAGGCCAGTTCGCTCGGCTTGATGAACATGTCGTAGGTGTGGGTGCCGCGCGGCAGCAGGCGCAGCACGTATTCGGCGCCGATGATGGCGAACAGGAACGCCTTGGGATTGCGGTTCAGGGTCGAGAAGAACACCCAGCCGCCCGGCTTGGTCAGCGCCGCGCAGGCGCGCACGATGGAGGCGGGATCCGGCACGTGCTCCAGCATTTCCATGCAGGTCACCACGTCGTACTGGCCGGGCTGCTCGGCCGCCAGCTGTTCCACCGGCACCTTGCGGTATTCGACCTTCACGCCCGATTCCAGCCCATGCAGTTTGGCGATCTTGAGCGATTTGTCGGCCAGGTCGATGCCGGTGACGTCGGCGCCGGCGCGGGCCATGGCTTCAGACAGGATGCCGCCGCCGCAGCCGACGTCCAGCACCTTCTTGCCGGCCAGGCTGCCCACGCTTTCCTGGATCCATTCCAGGCGCAGGGGGTTGATGGCGTGCAGGGGCTTGAATTCGCTTTCGGGGTCCCACCAGCGGCTGGCCAACGCACCGAACTTGTCCAGTTCGGCCTGGTCGGCGTTGACGGTGGCTTGGGCGGAATCGTGGGTTTGGGTGCTCATGGGCGGTCCAGCATAAGACGGCTCTATATAGAGAGTCGGCGGCGCCCGTGGGCGCCGGAGCGTTTGCACCGGATTGGTGCAAGCCGGGCGAAAAAAAGGGCCTCGCTATGCGAGGCCCTTTATTGTAGCTAGTCCGGCAATTACTTGCGGCTACCCACGATTTCGATTTCAACGCGACGGTTCTGGGCGCGGCCTTCCTTCGTCTTGTTGGAAGCGATCGGGTTCTTCTTACCCTTGCCTTCCGTGTAGATACGGTTCGGATCGATGCCCTTGCTGACCAGGTAGGCCTTGACCGAAGCGGCACGGCGCTCGGACAGCTTCTGGTTGTAGGCGTCCGTACCGATCGAATCGGTGTGGCCGACGGCGATGATCGTTTCCAGCTCGATACCGCGAGCTTGCTGGGCGACTTGGTCCAGCAGCTGACGGCCTTCGGGCTTCAGGGTCGACTTGTCGAAGTCGAAGAACGTGTCAGCGTTGAACACGACCTTGGCCGCCATCGGGGCCGGCTTCGCCTTCTGTTGAGCAACCGGAACGCCGTCGCAGCCGGGGATGCCGGTGGCCGGGGTCCAGAACGCATCGCGCCAGCACAGTTCGTTCGTACCGTTTTTCCAAACGTTACCGAACGGATTGCGCCAGTTGTCCACCGTCTGGGGATAGGTCTGGGCCGAGGCTACACCCGAGGCCGTGACGGCGGCGAAGGCGAGCGCCAGAGCGAATTTGGAGGGTTTGTTCATGTTTCTCCTCGTTGAGCTTGAAGCTGGATAAGTGACTCGCAGCGAACCCCCGCCGCATATCAGGAAAACGGGGCCAGTATAGCAACGCCAAGAGCTGGTTCAAAGGAATAGCTACTGGGTTTCCTGCGTGCTGGAAACAATCTTAAGGCATTTGGGGGGCTTTGGCTTCCCTGGAGAGGCGCATTGGTGCTGGATATGACGTTTTCCGCGCTCCATCCGTTTGCCATGTTGGTTTTTGGCAACAGGCTCCCCGGACGATGGCGGACGCGCCGGTGCCGCTTGCCGCCGACATCCGCTTCAAGGCCCGCGCCGATGGCGGGGCGGGGCCCTTGGGGCCGTGACCCCAATCGAATGATAGAATTTCCTGTTTACCCGGCCCGGGTTCCTCCTTACACGATTCTGTCGTTATATATATGGATTCCTTTGCCAAGGAGACGCTTCCGGTATCGCTGGAAGAAGAGATGCGCCGCAGTTACCTCGATTACGCGATGAGCGTGATTGTCGGGCGGGCGCTACCGGATGTGCGGGACGGGCTCAAGCCCGTCCACCGGCGCGTGCTCTACGTGATGCACGAGCTCAACAACGACTGGAACCGCGCCTATAAGAAGTCCGCGCGTATCGTCGGGGACGTCATCGGTAAGTACCACCCCCACGGCGACCAGTCCGTCTACGACACCATCGTCCGCATGGCGCAGGATTTCTCCATGCGCTACATGCTGGTCGACGGCCAGGGCAACTTCGGCTCCATCGACGGCGACAATGCCGCGGCGATGCGTTACACCGAAATCCGCCTGGCCAAGATCGCCCACGAGCTGCTCGCGGACATCGACCAGGAAACGGTCGACTTCGGCCCCAACTACGACGGCAGCGAGCAAGAGCCGCTGCTGCTGCCCTCGCGCCTGCCGAACCTGCTGGTCAACGGCAGCTCGGGCATCGCCGTCGGCATGGCCACCAACATTCCGCCCCACAACCTCCAGGAAGTGGTCGACGGCTGCCTGTACTGCCTGCGCAATCCTGCGTGCACGGTCGATGAACTCATGGAGATCATCCCGGCGCCGGACTTCCCCACGGGCGGCATCATCTACGGCATGTCCGGCGTGCGCGAAGGCTATCGCACCGGTCGCGGCCGCGTCATCATGCGCGCCAAGACCCACTTCGAGGACATGGAGAAGGGCAACCGCCAGGCCATCGTGGTCGACGCGATTCCCTACCAGGTCAACAAGAAGACGCTGCAGGAACGCATCGCCGAGCTGGTCAACGACAAGAAGATCGAAGGCATCTCCGACATCCGCGACGAGTCCGACAAGGACGGCATGCGCCTGGTGATCGAGCTCAAGCGCGGCGAAGTGCCCGAGGTGGTGCTGAACAACCTCTACAAGAACACGCAGCTGCAGGACACCTTCGGGATGAACCTGGTGGCGCTGGTCGACGGCCAGCCCCGCCTGCTCAACCTGAAGCAGATGATCGACTACTTCCTGCAGCATCGCCGCGAAGTGGTGACGCGCCGCACGGTGTTCCAGCTGCGCAAGGCCCGCGAACGCGGCCACGTGCTGGAAGGCCTGGCCGTGGCGCTGGCCAACATCGACGACTTCATCGCCATCATCAAGGCCGCGCCGACGCCTCCCGTCGCGCGCCAGGAGCTGATGGCCAAGTCGTGGGATTCCTCGCTGGTGCGCGAAATGCTGTCGCGCGCCGACGGCGACACGCCGGGAGGCCGCGCGGCCTTCCGTCCGGACGACCTGGGCGCCGAGTTCGGCCTGCAGGGCGACGGCCTGTACCGCCTGAGCGACACCCAGGCCCAGGAAATCCTGAACATGCGCCTGCAGCGCCTGACCGGCCTGGAGCAGGACAAGATCGTCGGCGAATACAAGGACGTCATGTCCGCCATCGCCGACCTGCTGGACATCCTGGCCCGTCCCGAGCGCATCACGACCATCATCGGCGAAGAGCTGCAGGCCATCAAGGCCGAGTTCTCGACCGGCGCCAAGGACACGCGCCGCTCGGACATCGAGCTGAACGCGACCGAACTCGACACCGAAGACCTGATCACGCCCACCGACATGGTCGTGACGCTGTCGCACGGCGGCTACATCAAGAGCCAGCCGCTGTCCGAGTACCGTTCGCAGAAGCGCGGCGGCCGCGGCAAGCAGGCCACCGCGATGAAGGAAAACGACTGGATCGACCAACTGTTCATCGCCAACACGCATGATTTCCTGCTGTGCTTCTCGAACCGCGGTCGGGTCTACTGGCTCAAGGTCTGGGAAGTGCCGCAAGGCACGCGCAATTCGCGCGGCAAGCCGATCGTCAACATGTTCCCGCTGGCCGAAGGCGAGAAGATCACGGTGGTGCTGCCGGTCAAGGAATTCAGCGAAGACCACTACGTCTTCATGGCGACCTCGCGCGGCACGGTCAAGAAGACCCCGCTGTCCGACTTCTCCAACCCGCGCAAGGCCGGCATCATCGCGGTCGACCTGGACGATGGCGACTACCTGATCGGCGCCGACCTCACCGACGGCAAGCACGACGTCATGCTGTTCTCGGATGCCGGCAAGGCCGTGCGCTTCGACGAGAACGACGTGCGCCCGATGGGCCGCAACGCCCGCGGCGTGCGCGGCATGATGCTCGAGGACACGCAGAACGTGATCGCGCTGCTGGTGGCCGGGGATGAAACGCAGAGCGTGCTGACGGCCACTGAAAACGGCTACGGCAAGCGCACCCCGATCACCGAGTACACGCGCCATGGCCGCGGCACCAAGGGCATGATCGCCATCCAGACCAGCTCGCGCAACGGCAAGGTGGTCGGCGCCGTGCTGGTGATGCCTTCGGATGAAATCATGCTGATCACCACCGGCGGCGTGCTGGTGCGCACCCGGGTCGCGGAAATCCGCGAAATGGGCCGCGCCACGCAAGGCGTCACCCTCATCAACGTCGACGACGGCAGCTCGCTGTCCGGCGTGCGCCGCGTTGTCGAAAGCGATGCGGACGATGACAGCGAAGACCTGGACGACGGCCAGGAAGAGGGCAACGGCGACGCCGCTGCAACGGATTCGACGGAACCTACGGAGCAATAATGGCCCGCCCCTGGAACTTCTCGGCAGGCCCCTCGGCCTTGCCCGAGGTGGTACTGCAGCAAGCCGCTGCGGAAATGCTGGACTGGCACGGCAGTGGCATGTCCGTGATGGAAATGAGCCATCGCGGCAAGCACTTCGTGCAGATCTGCGACGAAGCGGAAAGCGACCTGCGCGATCTGCTCGGCCTGTCTCCGGACTACGCGGTGATGTTCATGCAGGGCGGAGGTTCCGGGGAGAACGCCATCGTTCCCATGAATCTCATGGGGCGGCGCGGCACGCCGGCGGCCGACTTCGTCGTGACCGGCCACTGGTCGTCGCGCTCCTACAAGGAAGCCGGCCGCTACGGTGACGCGCAGGTCGCGGCCACCAGCGGCCAGGCGACGCAGCTGGACGGCCGCGAGCAGGCGCCGTTCACCTGGGTGCCGCCGGTCGACACCTGGAAGGTGCGCAAGGAATCGGCCTACCTGCACCTGTGCAGCAACGAAACCATCGGCGGCGTCGAATTCATGGATTGGCCCGACACGGCCGCGCTCGGCGCGCCCGACGTGCCGCTGGTGATCGACGCTTCCTCGCATTTCCTGTCGCGTCCGATGGACGTGAGCCGCTGCGGCATGATGTACGCGGGCGCCCAGAAGAACGCCGGCCCGGCCGGCGTGACCATGGCCATCACCCGCCGCGACCTGATCGGCCACGCGCTGCCGATCTGCCCGTCGGCGTTCGACTACGCCAACGTGGCCGCCGAGCATTCGCGCTACAACACGCCGCCGACCTTCGCGATCTACATCGCCGGCCTGGTGTTCAAGTGGGTCAAGGCCAATGGCGGCGTGGCCGGCATGGAAGCGGCCAACAAGGCCAAGGCCGAGCTGCTCTACGGCTACCTGGACAGCACCAGTTTCTACCGCAATCCGATCCACGCGCCCGTGCGTTCGCGCATGAACGTGCCGTTCGTGCTGCGCGACGAGTCGCTCAACGACGCCTTCCTGCAAGGCGCCGATGCCGCCGGCCTGACGCAGCTCAAGGGCCACAAGAGCGTGGGCGGCATGCGCGCCTCGATCTACAACGCCGTGCCGCTGGCCGCCGTGGCCGCGCTGGTCGAGTACCTGAAGGAATTCGAGCGCCGCTATGGATGACGATCTGCAGCGCAAGCTGCGCCCCCTGCGCGACCGCATCGACGCGCTCGATGCACAGATCCTGGACCTTCTGTCGCAGCGCGCCCGCGCCGCGCAGGAAGTCGGCGAGGCCAAGCACGCGGCCCACGCCGACGGCCCGGTGCTGCGTCCCGAACGTGAAGCCGAAGTGATCCGGCGCCTGCAGCAACTCAATCCCGGTCCGTTTCCGGCGGCCGGCGTGGCCTCGGTCTGGACCGAGATCATCTCGGCCTGCCGTGGCCTGGAGCGCGGCATGACCGTCGCCTACCTGGGCCCGCAAGGCTCGTTTTCCGAGCAGGCCGCGCTGGAGCATTTCGGCCACGCGGTGCAGAAGCTGCCGTGCGTGTCGTTCGATGAAGTCTTCCGCGCCGTCGAGGCGGGGCAGGCCGATGTCGGCATGGTGCCGGTCGAGAACTCCACCGAAGGCGCGGTCAACCGCAGCCTGGACCTGCTGCTGAACACGCCGCTGCGCATCCTGGGCGAGCGTTCGCTGGTGATCCGCCATTGCCTGATGTCGCAGTCCGGCAAGATGGACGGCATCAAGACGATTTCCGCGCATCCGCAGGCGCTGGCCCAGTGCCAGGGCTGGCTGACGCGCAACTACCCCGACCTGGAGCGCGTGGCCGCGGCCAGCAATTCCGAGGCGGCGCGCCTGGCCGCGTCCGATCCGGCCATCGCCGCGATCGCCGGCGAAGTGGCCGCGCCGGCCTGGAACCTGCAGGTCGTCAGCGCCGGCATCCAGGACGATCCGCACAACCGCACGCGTTTCCTGGCCATCGGCAATATCGAGCCGCTGGTCAGCGGCAAGGACAAGACCAGCCTGATCCTGGCTGTCCCCAACCGCGCCGGCGCCGTCTACGAGATGCTGGCGCCGCTGGCGGCCAACGGCGTGTCGATGACGCGCTTCGAATCCCGCCCGGCCCGCACCGGCGAGTGGGAATACTATTTCTACGTCGATGTCCTGGGACATCGCAACGATCCGAATGTCGCGCTCGCCCTGGATACCCTGCGGGCGCAGGTCGCCTACCTGAAAGTGCTGGGTTCCTACCCGGCGCCGTGAGTCCTCCATGACCAACACTTCCAAGCCTCTCGCCGCTCCCGCGCACGTCAGCGCCATCGCGCCCTACCAGGCGGGCAAGCCCATCGAGGAACTGGCCCGCGAATTCGGGCTGGATCCGGCCGGGATCGTCAAGCTGGCCTCCAACGAGAACCCGCTGGGCATGCCGCAGTCGGCGCGCGCCGCCATGCTGGCCGCCGCCGAGTCGCTGGCGCGCTACCCGGATCCCAACGGCTTTGACCTGAAGGCCGCGCTGGCCGCGCGCTACGAAGTGCCGATGAACTGGATCACGCTGGGCAACGGCTCCAACGACATCCTGGAAATCGCCGCGCTGGCGCTGCTGGAGCCGGGCGCCTCGGCGGTCTACGCGCAGCATTCGTTCGCCGTCTACCGCCTGGCCACGCAGGCCCGCGGCGCGCGCCACATCGTGGTGCCGGCCAAGGACTACGGCCATGACCTGGACGCCATGTTCGACGCCATCGCCGACGACACGCGCCTCTTGTTCATCGCCAACCCCAACAACCCCACCGGCACCTTCGTGCCGGGCGACCAGGTGGCCGCGTTCCTGGAGCGCGTCCACGCCGCCCATGGCGACCGCGTCACGGTGGTGCTGGACGAGGCCTACAACGAATACCTCGAGCCGCAATTCCGTTTCGACAGCACCGCGCTGGTGCGCCGCTTTCCCAACCTGATCGTCTCGCGCACGTTCTCCAAGGCCTACGGCCTGGCCGGCCTGCGCGTGGGCTTCGCGGTGGCGCAGCCGGCCCTGACCGACCTGCTCAATCGCGTGCGCCAGCCGTTCAACGTCAACACGCTGGCGCAGGCCGCCGCCGTGGCCGCGCTGGGCGATGTCGCCTATCTGGAACAGGCCTACACCTCCAACAAGGCCGGCAAGGCGCAGCTGTGCGAAGCCTTCGACCGCCTCAAGCTGCGCTATGTGCCCAGCTACGGCAACTTCGTGCTGGTGCACGTGGGCGATGCGCCGCGCATCAACCTGGCGTTGCTCAAGCGCGGCGTGATCGTGCGCCCGGTGGCCGGCGACGGCCTGCCCGAGTGGCTGCGCGTGTCCATCGGCCTGCCGCAAGAGAACGCCCGCTTCATCGACGCGCTGACCGCCATCCTGTCCGAATGAACGGCGCGACCTCCAAGCCGAATCAGGGGGCCGCTGGCCCCCTGATTCCTGTGCTGGCCGTCGTCGGCGTGGGCCTGATCGGCGGTTCCTTCGCCGCGGCCCTGCGCCAGGCGGGGCAGGTGGGGCGGGTGCTGGGCGTGGGCCGCAATGCCGCGTCGCTGGCGCGCGCGGTCGAACTGGGCCTGATCGACGAAGCCGTCAGCGCCGAAGAGGCCGCCGCCCGCGCCGACCTGGTGTTCCTGGCCACGCCCGTGGGCGGCCTGAAGGACATGCTGGCGCGCATGCTGCCGCAGCTGCGCGATGGCACCCTGCTGACCGACGGCGGCAGCACCAAGGCCGAGGTGGTCGATGCCGCCCGCCTGGCGCTGGGCGCGCGCATTGGCCAGTTCGTGCCGGGCCATCCGATTGCCGGCGCCGAGCGCACCGGCCCCGATGCCGCCGCTGCCGGCCTGTATCGAGACCGCTGCGTCATCCTGACGCCGCTGGCGGAGAACGCCGCCGCCGCCGTGGCCCGGGTGCGCGAGGCCTGGCAGGCCTGTGGCGCCCGCGTGATCGACATGGACGCCGACGCGCACGACCGCGTGCTGGCCTCGGTCAGCCATCTGCCGCACCTGTTGTCGTCGGTCTATATGGAGCAGGTCGCCACCGCCGATGACGCCGCCACGCGGCTGGCGCTGGCCGGCAGCGGCTTCCGCGACTTCACCCGCATCGCGGCGGGCTCGCCCGAGATGTGGCGCGATATCTTTCTATCCAACCGCGACGCCATGCTGGCCGAGCTGGCGGCCGTGCGCGCCGTGCTGGATCGGGCCGAGCGCGCGATCGACGGCGGCGACGGCGCGGCCTTGCTGGCATTGCTGGACACGGCGGCGCAGGCGCGCCGCAACTGGCGCAAGGAGTAATCGACATGGGCGCTTTGCCTTTCTTGGATCTGCCGCGCGCGCGGCGCGCGCAGGGCGTCATGGCCTTGCCCGGTTCCAAGAGCATTTCCAATCGCGTGCTGCTGCTGGCGGCCATCGCCGACGGCGAGACCGCCATCACCGGACTGCTCGATTCCGATGACACCCGCGTCATGCTGGCCGCCTTGCGCCAACTGGGCGTGGCGGTGTCCGAGCTGGCCGAGGGCCGCGTCACCGTGCGCGGCGTGAGCCGTTTTCCGGTCGACAGCGCCGACCTGTTCATGGGCAATGCCGGCACCGCGATCCGGCCGCTGACGGCGGCGCTGGCGCTGATGGGCGGCGATTACCGCCTGTCGGGCGTGCCGCGCATGCACGAGCGTCCCATCGGCGACCTGGTCGATGCGCTCAAGGCGCTCGGCGCCCGTATCGACTACCTGGGCCAGCCCGGCTATCCGCCGCTGCATATCGGCCGCGGCGAGATCGCCACGCCTGCCGTGACGCGGGTGCAAGGCTCGGTCTCCAGCCAGTTCCTGACCGCCTTGCTGCTGGCGGCGCCGCTGCAGGCCGCGCAGAGCGGCCAGCCGGTGGTGATCGAAGTGGCGGGCGAGCTGATCTCCAAGCCGTACATCGAGATCACGCTGAACCTGATGGCGCGCTTCGGCGTGGCCGTGCAGCGCGACGGCTGGAGCCGTTTCACCATTGCCGGCGGCGCGCGCTACCGCAGTCCGGGGCAGATCGCGGTCGAGGGCGATGCCTCGACCGCCTCGTACTTCCTGGCGCTCGGCGCCATCGGCGGCGGCCCGCTGCGGGTGACCGGCGTGGGCGCCGACAGCATCCAGGGCGACGTCAAGTTCGCTGACACCCTGGCCGCCATGGGCGCGACCGTGACCTACGGCGAAGGCTGGATCGAGGTGACCGGCGTGCGCGTGGCCGAGGGCGGTCGCCTGAAGGCCTTCGACACCGATTTCAACCTGATCCCCGACGCCGCCATGACGGCCGCCGCGCTGGCGCTGTACGCCGACGGCCCCTGCCGCCTGCGCAACATCGGCAGCTGGCGCGTCAAGGAGACCGACCGCATCCACGCCATGCAGACCGAGCTGGAAAAGCTGGGCGCGCAGGTGGAATCGGGGCCGGATTGGCTGCGCGTGACCCCGCCGGCCGACGGCGCCTGGCGCGACGCGCATATCGGCACCTGGGACGACCATCGCATGGCGATGTGCTTTTCGCTGGCCGCGTTCGGCCCGGCCGCGGTGCGGATTCTGGATCCGGGTTGCGTCAGCAAGACGTTCCCGGGTTACTTTGATGTCTACGCCGGCCTGGTGTCGGCGTAGCGAACCAGGGCTTCGGCCCATTGCCCCTCTACATGACTTCGATTGATCCGATCGTGACTTCCGCCGCCCCTGTCATCACCATCGATGGCCCCACCGCCTCGGGCAAGGGCACCGTCGCCCACCGCGTCGCCAAGGCGCTGGGCTGGGCGGTGCTGGACAGCGGCGCGCTCTACCGGCTGACCGCCCTGGCGGCGATCAACCGCGGCGTCGACGCGGCCGACGAGCCCGCCGTGGCGCGGGTGGCCGAGACGCTGGATGTGCGTTTCGACGGCCCTCACGTCTATCTGGAAGGCGCCGACGTCGGCCATGAAATCCGCCGCGAGGCCGTCGGCAACTTCGCTTCCCGCGTGGCGGCGTTTCCCGGCGTGCGGCAGGCGCTGCTCGAGCGCCAGCGCGCGTTCCGCCTGCTTCCCGGACTGGTGGCCGACGGCCGCGACATGGGCACGGTGGTGTTCCCTGATGCGTCCCTGAAGGTGTTCCTGGTGGCCGATGTGGTCGCGCGAGCCGAGCGGCGGCGTAAGCAGTTGATCGAAAAGGGAATTTCTGCTAATCTAGACGACCTTTTGCGGGATATGCGCGAGCGGGATGCCCGCGACACGCAGCGCGCCACGGCGCCGCTTGCTCCCGCAGCGGATGCACACGTGCTGGATTCGTCGAATTTGACGATTGCGGAAACCGTGCAGGCAATACTGGATCTCTGGCAGGCCAGCCCCACGCATTGAGGGGCGGGCACCGGCCAATCTCGTTTGAATGGCGGGTATCCCCGCCAGTCGTTTGAATGGCGGGCATCTTCGCCAGTCGTTTTTTTTATCGGCCCTGTCTTCGCCAGGCGAAACCCCCACGGGACACCCCGCAAGGGCAAACCGGCAGGCAGGTATTTTGACTCCACTGTGGCGGGCAATCCGCTGCGGTGTGTTCTTAACGGCCATTTCGGCCCAATGGATTTCAACCCCATGTCTTCCGTTTCCACTACCGCCACCGGCGGCGAAAGTTTCGCCGACCTTTTCGCCCAGAGCCTCAAGAGCCAGGACATGAAGTCCGGCGAGGTCATCAGCGCCGAAGTCGTGCGCGTCGACCATAACTTCGTCGTCGTCAACGCCGGCCTGAAGTCCGAAGCGCTGATCCCCCTGGAAGAGTTCCTGAACGACCAGGGCGAGCTCGAAGTGCAACCCGGCGATTTCGTCTCGGTGGCCATCGATTCCCTGGAAAACGGCTACGGCGACACCATCCTGTCGCGTGACCGCGCCAAGCGCCTGTCGGCCTGGCTGCAACTGGAAAAGGCCCTGGAAAACGGCGAGCTGGTCACCGGCACCATCACCGGCAAGGTGAAGGGCGGCCTGACCGTCATGACCAACGGCATCCGCGCGTTCCTGCCGGGTTCGCTGGTGGATCTGCGTCCGGTCAAGGACACGACCCCGTACGAAGGCAAGACCCTCGAATTCAAGGTCATCAAGCTCGACCGCAAGCGCAACAACGTCGTGCTGTCGCGTCGCCAGGTGCTGGAAGCCAGCATGGGCGAAGAGCGCCAGAAGCTGCTCGAAACCCTGCACGAAGGTGCTGTGGTCAAGGGCGTGGTCAAGAACATCACCGACTACGGCGCGTTCGTGGACCTGGGCGGCATCGACGGCCTGCTGCACATCACCGACATGGCCTGGCGCCGTGTGCGTCACCCCTCCGAAGTCCTGCAAGTGGGTCAGGAAGTCGAAGCCAAGGTCCTCAAGTTCGACCAGGAAAAGAGCCGCGTCTCGCTGGGCGTCAAGCAGCTGGGCGAAGATCCGTGGGTGGGCCTGGCTCGCCGCTACCCGCAAGGCACCCGCCTGTTCGGCAAGGTCACCAACCTGACCGACTACGGCGCGTTCGTTGAAGTCGAAGCCGGCATCGAAGGCCTGGTGCACGTCTCCGAAATGGACTGGACCAACAAGAACGTCGATCCGCGCAAGGTCGTGACCCTGGGCGAAGAAGTCGAAGTCATGGTCCTGGAAATCGACGAAGACCGTCGTCGCATCTCGCTGGGCATGAAGCAGTGCCGCCAGAACCCGTGGGAAGAGTTCGCCACCAACTTCAAGCGTGGTGACAAGGTCCGCGGCGCCATCAAGTCGATCACCGACTTCGGCGTGTTCGTCGGCCTGCCCGGCGGCATCGATGGCCTGGTTCACCTGTCCGACCTGTCGTGGACGGAAACCGGCGAAGAAGCCGTGCGCAACTTCAAGAAGGGCGACGAGATCGAAGCCGTGGTTCTGGGCATCGATACCGACAAGGAACGCATCTCGCTGGGCATCAAGCAGCTGGAAGGCGACCCCTTCAACAACTTCGTTGCCACGTTCGACAAGGGCGCCGTGGTTCCGGGCACCATCAAGTCGGTCGAAGCCAAGGGCGCCGTCGTGACGCTGTCCGTGGACGTCGAAGGCTACCTGCGCGCTTCCGAGATCTCCTCGGGCCGCGTCGAAGATGCCACCACCGTGCTGACCGCCGGCGAGAACATCGAAGCCATGATCGTCAACATCGACCGCAAGACGCGTTCGATCCAGCTGTCGATCAAGGCCCGTGACAACGCCGAAACCGCCGAAACGATCCAGCGCATGTCCGACGCCAGCGCTTCGTCCGGCACCACCAACCTCGGCGCGCTGCTGAAGGCCAAGCTGGACCAACAGCGCAACGACGGTTAATTCGTGACCAAGTCGGAGCTGATCGCCGCCTTGGCGGCCCGCTATCCTCAGCTGGCCGCCCGCGACACCGATTACGCGGTCAAGACCGTGCTCGATGCAATGACCCAGGCCCTGGCCTCGGGCCAGCGCATCGAGATCCGCGGTTTTGGCAGCTTCTCGCTGTCGCAGCGGTCTCCCCGTATCGGCCGCAATCCGAAATCCGGCGAACAAGTGCTGGTGCCTGGCAAACAGGTGCCGCACTTCAAGGCGGGCAAGGAGTTGCGCGAGCGGGTGGATTTGGTCGGCGGCAATGACGAGGACGCTCAATCCTCTGGATCGAGTGAACCGATGCCGTCCATGGCGAGCATGCACGCCATGCACTGACGGCACGGCCAGCAAGCTGCCTTCGGGCAGATCGGACCGCGAGCAAACGCCCCTTGAGCAATCAAGGGGCTTTGTTTTTGCGGAGGTCGCTTACAATTGACCCTCTCGAATTCTTAGGAGCATGCGTCATGCGCTACCTTGTCTGGGCCCTGCGATTGCTCGTGTTCGTGGCGGTATTGATGTTCGCGTTGAAGAACACCGATCCCGTCGCCGTGAAGTTCTACGCCGATTACGTGGTGCAGGATGTGCCGCTGATCGTCGTCATGCTGGTGGTGTTCGTGGTCGGCGCCCTGTTCGGCCTGCTGCTGACCGTGCCGGCCGCCATGCGCCGCCGCCGCGAGGCCATCCGCCTGCGCCGCGAGCTCGACCGCGTGCAGGCCGCCGTGAACGGCACCACGCCGGCCGTGCCGCCGGAAGCCGTCGCGCCGATGTCGCCGCTGTGACGGCGCCGCGCCGTCCGCAAGCCTTTCTTTTCCGCATTGAATCTACGCAAGAGCCCGCATAGTGGATTTTGAACCTTGGTGGTTGATATTCGTGCCGGTGTTGTTCGCGCTCGGCTGGCTGGCCGCGCGCTTCGACATCCGGCAGATGTTGCGGGAAACCCGCAGCCTGCCCGATTCGTATTTCCGGGGCCTGAACTTCCTGCTCAATGAGCAGCCCGACCGCGCCATCGACGCGTTCGTCGAGGTGGCCAAGCTCGATCCCGAGACCACCGAACTGCACTTCGCGCTGGGCAGCCTGTTCCGTCGCCGCGGCGAAATGGAGCGCGCCATCCGCGTGCACCAGAGCCTGCTGAACCGTTCCGACCTGCCCGCCGCCGAGCGCGAGCACGCGCAGCACGAATTGGCGCAGGACTTCCTCAAGGCCGGCATGCTCGACCGCGCCGAAAACGGCTTCGAGCAGCTCAAGGACACGCGCTACGCCTTGCCGGCGCTGCGTTCGCTGATCCGCATCTACGAATCCGAGCACGACTGGCCGCGCGCCATCGAGGCCGTCAAGACGCTGCACGGCCTGGTGGACGAGCCGGTGCCGCAGATCGTGCATTACTACTGCGAGCAGGCCGCGACGGCGCTGGCGGCCAAGCCGCCCAACGTCGATGCCGCGCACGCCGCCCTGGATGCCGCCGACCATGCCTTGTCGACCGCCGACGCCGGCATGTCGAGCAAGGGCGCCGTGGTGCGCACCGCCATGCTGCGCGCGCGCCTGGCGCTGATCGAACAGGATCCCAAGCGCGAGCGGTTGTACCTGGAGTCGGTCATGACCGACGCCCCCGAGTACGCCGGCCTGGTGGCCGAGCAGTTGCTGGCCAACTATCGCGCCGCCGGCCAGGCCGAGGCCGGGCTGGAATTGCTGCAGCGCCAATACGCGCGCCACGCCTCGCTCGACCTGTTCAACGTCGTGTTCCGCGAATTGCGCGTGCAGCAGGGCTCCGCGCCGGCCTGGGCCTTTGCCCGGGGCGCGTTGCGCAACCATCCCTCTTTGCTCGGCCTGGACCGCCTGCTGGAGGCCGAACTGGCCAATCCGGAGGGCGCGAGCGAGCATGGCCCCGTGCCTGGAGCCGACCTCACGCTGCTGCGCAGCCTGATTCACAAGCATACGCAACGACTGGACCGCTACGCGTGCCGGAACTGCGGTTTTCAAGCGCGCCGCTTCTATTGGCAATGTCCTGGCTGCAACGCCTGGGAAACCTACGCGCCGCGCCGTCTGGAAGAACTTGAATGAGCCAATTTCCCGCCGAATCCATTTCGCATAGCCGCGTGCTCGTGGTGGGCGATGTCATGCTGGACCGTTACTGGTTCGGCGAGGTGGAGCGTATTTCCCCCGAGGCGCCGGTGCCGGTGGTGCGTGTCGCGCGCCGCGAGGACCGCCTGGGCGGCGCCGCCAACGTGGCGCGCAACGTCGCCGCGCTGGGCGGCCACGTCACGCTGGTGGGCGTGCTGGGCGAGGACGAGGCCGGCGACAGCGTGCGCCGCCTGGCCGCCGAGGCCGGCATCCAGGCCGAGCTGATCACCGACCTGAGCCTGCACACCACGCTGAAGATGCGCGTGCTGGGCCGCCAGCAGCAGCTGCTGCGCGTCGACTTCGAGCAGCACCCGGCGCAGGAGGCGCTCGACAGCATCGACGCCGCGCTGGCGCGTCACCTGGCCAACCACGACATCGTGGTGCTGTCCGACTACGCCAAGGGCGTGTTGACGCGGGTCGAGTCGCTGATCGCGCTGGCCCGCAGCGCCGGCATCCCGGTGCTGGTCGATCCCAAGGGCGACGACTATTCGCGCTATCGCGGCGCGACGCTGGTCACGCCCAACCGTTCCGAAATGCAGCAGGCCGTGGGCCGCTGGAATTCCGAATCCGAACTGACCGATCGCGCGCAGCGCCTGCGCGCCGATCTGGACCTGGAAGCCTTGCTCGTGACGCGTTCCGAGCAGGGCATGACTTTGTTTACCGACACGGGCCGCGAGCACATCGACGCGCAGGCGCACGAGGTGTTCGACGTGTCCGGCGCGGGCGATACCGTGCTGGCGACGCTGGCCGTCTCGCGCGCCATCGGCCTGCCGTGGGCGGATGCCATGGGCTGGGCCAACCGGGCCGGCGGCATCGCCGTGGGCAAGCTGGGCACGTCCGTCGTCACCGCCGCCGAACTGGCAGGAGAACTCTCATGATCGTCGTTACCGGAGCCGCGGGCTTCATTGGCAGCAACCTGGTGCGCGGCCTGAACCGCCGCGGGATCGAGGACATCATCGCGGTCGATGACCTGACCGAGGGCGACAAGTTCGTCAACCTGGTCGACTGCAAGATCGCCGACTACATGGACAAGGACGACTTCCGTCGCCGCGTCGCCGATGGCAGCCTGCCGGAGATCCGCGCCGTGCTGCACCAGGGCGCCTGCTCGGACACCACCGAGCGCAACGGCCGCTACATGCTCGACAACAACTACCGCGTCACGCTGGAGCTGTTCGAGTTCTGCCAGGCGCGCCGCATTCCCTTCCTGTATGCCTCGTCGGCCGCGGTCTACGGCGGTTCGTCGATCTACGTGGAAGATCCGGCCAACGAAGGCCCCCTGAACGTCTACGGCTATTCCAAGCTGCTGTTCGACCAGGTGCTGCGCAAGCGCATGGACTCCCTGACCGCCCAGGTCGTCGGCCTGCGCTACTTCAACGTCTACGGTCCGCACGAGCAGCACAAGGGCCGCATGGCGTCGGTGGCCTTCCACAACATGAACCAGTTCCTGGAGCACGGCCACGTGCGCCTGTTCGCCGGCTGGGACGGCTACGTGGATGGCGGCCAGAGCCGCGACTTCATCTCGGTCGAGGACGTGGTGGCGGTCAACCTGCACTTCCTCGATCATCCGGAGCAGTCCGGCGTGTTCAATTGCGGCACGGGCCGGGCCCAGCCGTTCAACGACGTCGCCGCCGCCGTGGTCAACACGCTGCGCGCCGAGCGCGGCGAGGCGCAACTGACGCTGGCCCAGCTGGTCGAGCTGGACCTGATCCGCTACATCCCGTTCCCGGACGACCTGAAGGGCCGTTACCAGAGCTACACCCAGGCCGACGTCAGCCGCCTGCGCGCGGCGGGTTTCACCGCCCCGATGCGCGACGTGCAGACCGGCGTGGCCGAGTACGTGCGCTACTGGCGCGCGCGCAAGTAAGGCGCGCCGGCCGCCGCCTGGCGGTGGCCGGTCCGTGTCAAAAAAGAGCCGCCGTTCCGGGCGGCTTTTTTTCGCCTGCGTAGTTGCCGGGGTGGATCAATCCATTCACCGCGCATCTGCGGGGAATGCCCGGCGGGCCATGATCCGGAGGTGGCGCGGCAACCGTTGCGCCGCGTTTTTTCCGGAGACCTGTCCATGAATCCCTTCCTCCATTCCACCGTCGCCCGCCGCCTGCCCGCGCTGCCGTGGCGCCGCCCACAACCCGTTGCCGCGCGACGAGGCCCGCCCGTGTTGCGCCAGGCGCTGGGCGCGGCCCTGCTGGCCGCCGGCGTGGCGCACGCGCCGGCGCAGGCGCTGGACCTGAACGACGCCACCGCGCAGCAGCTCGAGGGCATCCGCGGCATCGGGCCGCGCACGGCGCAGATCATCGTCGGCGAACGCGAGCGCGCCGGCCGGTTCGAGTCGCTGCAGGACCTGGCCGACCGGGTGCGCGGCATCAGCCAGAAGAAGGCCGAGGCCCTGGGGGGGG
>NZ_CYTY01000043.1:0-51298 GCF_001298995.1 Achromobacter sp. 2789STDY5608615 | reverse complement strand
GCGCCCCCTCGGGGGGGGGGGGCAGCTAGCCCGCGTAGCGGGCGCGGCGTGGGGGGCCTACTTTGCCGCCGGGCCGCCCCAAGGCAAAAGCGCCCCCTCGGGGGGCAGCTAGCCCGCGTAGCGGGCGCGGCGTGGGGGCAACATCATGCGGCGTGTTCGATCACCAGCTGGACCGACACCATCCCGTTCCACACATTCTGCTCCAGCCGGTAGGCCGCCTGGATGTGCTCGGGCAGCGACTGGTCGTGGCCGAACCAGATGGCGTCGAAGCGCTGCTGGCCGCGTTCGAGCGACAGCTTCAGGTGCTTCTCGCCGACCAGGCGCTGGTTGCGCACCACGAATTCGTCCAGGAACAGCGGCGCGGCGAATCCCGCGCCCCAGACCTGCTGCTGCAGCAGGCCGGCGACCTCGGCGTTGGCGTAGCCGGATTCCAGCGACCCGTCGGTCTCGATCACGGGCTCGAAGGTGTCGCGGCCGGTCAGTTCGCGCACGGCGGCGTCGAAGGCCGGGGCGAAGGCCGGAAAGTCGTTGCGGCCCAGCGTCAGGCCGGCCGCCATGGCGTGGCCGCCGAACTTGCGGATCAGGTTGGGGTGGCGCTTGGACACCAGGTCCAGCACGTCGCGCAGGTGCACGTCGGGAATCGAACGGCCCGAGCCGCGGATCTCGTCGTCGCCGGCCGGCGCGAAGGCCAGGGTGGGGCGCCAGAATTTCTCTTTCAGGCGCGAGGCCACCAGGCCGACCACGCCCTGGTGCCAGCCCGGGTCGAACACGCAGACCGTGGCGCCGGGCGCGGCGTCGGGCGCCTCCATGGCGGCCATGGCCTGTTCGCGCATCTCGGCCTCGATGGTGCGGCGCTCGCGGTTGATGTTGTCCAGCTCGCGCGCCATCTCCAGCGCCTGGGCCTCGTCGTCGGTGGTCAGGCAGGCGATCCCCAGGCTCATGTCGGCCAGGCGGCCGGCGGCGTTGATGCGCGGGCCCAGCGCGAAGCCCAGGTCGAAGCCGTTGGCGGCGCGCGGCTCGCGGCCGGCCACGGCGAACAGGGCGCGCAGGCCGGGTTGCAGGCGGCCGCTGCGCATGCGCTGCAGGCCCTGGGTCACCAGCAGACGGTTGTTGGCGTCGAGCTTGACCACGTCGGCCACGGTGCCCAGCGCCACCAGGTCGGACAGCGCGTCCAGGCGCGGCCCGCCATCGGGGGCGTAGACGCCGCGGCGGCGCAGCTCGGCGCGCAGCGCCAGCATCATGTAGAAGATGACGCCGACGCCCGCCAGGTTCTTGGACGGGAAGCCGCAGCCCGGCTGGTTCGGGTTGACGATGGCCAGCGCGTCCGGCAGCGTGTCGCCGGGCAGGTGGTGGTCGGTGATCACCACGCCGATGCCGGCGGCATTGGCCGCGGCCACGCCGTCGACGCTGGCGATGCCGTTGTCCACGGTGATGATGATGTCGGGCTTGCCGGCGCGGTGGCGGCAGGCCAGTTCGACCACGGCGGGCGACAGGCCGTAGCCGGTCTCGAAGCGGTTCGGCACCAGGAAGTCGACATCGGCGCCCATGGCCGACAGGGCGCGCAGGCCGACGGCGCAGGCGGTGGCGCCGTCGCAGTCATAGTCGGCCACGATCAGCAGCTTCCTGCCGGCCTGGATGGCGTCGGCCAGCACGCCGGCGGCGTGCGCCGAATGCGTCAGGCCGGCCGGCGGCAGCAGCGCCGGCCAGGCCAGCTTGGTCTGGTCGGGATGGGTGACGCCGCGGGCCGCCCACAGGCGCGCCAGCAGCGGGTGGATGCCCGAGGCTTCCAGGGCATGGCAGGCGGCGAGGTCGGCGCGGCGGACGGTTAAGCGGGGTGAGACCACCAGGCGCTCCAGTTTTTCTTGGGCGCGGGCAGCAAGCCGAGCAGGCCCCCGCGCGGTTTCAGGGTGAGAGTGGCGCTGCGGTCGTCGCCCAGCAGCAGCAGTTCGGCGGGCGCGTCCGGCAGGCCCTTGGGACCGGCCAGCGGCCGCAGGCGCTGGTCGAGCGCGGCCAGGGCGTCGAGCCAGGCGGCCCAGTCGCCGGCGCGTTGCGGTCCGTCCAGGTCGGTCATGATCTGTTCCTGACCGGCCGGCCGCGGGACCCACGGGGTGCCGCCGCCATACAGCCACAGGGCGTTGACCGGCGGCAGGCCGCGCGCGGCGCGGGCCTCGTTGGCGGGGTGCTCATGCCACGACATCTGGATTTCATTGAGCAGGCGGCGCCATGGCCGGGTCTCGGCATCCTGGCGCCACCAGTCGTTCAGGCGCTGGCCGGCCACCGCCAGCGGACTGGCGGTCTGGGGCCGCAGGCCGTCCGGCAGGCGCAGGCGCCAGCGGTTGGCCGACAGCGCTTCGACCGCGAAGCCGGTGCCGTCGAACAGGGGGCGGGCGGTCTCGAACAGCGCGGCGGTTTCCTCGTCGCGCAGTTCCATCAGGGCGGGGTCGAGCAGCGTGGCCTGGTCGGTGCCCAGGGCCAGGTGCACCAGTTCGGCCAGCCAGACGGGGCCGTCTCCGGCCTGGCCGCCGGCCAGCAGCGGGCCCAGTCCGGCGCCCGGCAGCAGGCCGGCCTCGGGCGTGTAGCCCGCCTGACGCAACTGCCAGGCTTCGAACGCGGTACAGCCCTGGGTACGGATGTCGTGGGCCTGGACCCGGGCGCTGCCGGCCTGCAGCCAGCGGTGTAGCGTGGGCGCGCGCTCGGGCAGCAGCTTGGCCAGTTCTGCGGCGACGGGAAGGGCGGGCAAGGCGCCCGGAATGACGATCAACATGGCCGCGATTGTAGTCGCTGGCGGGATGCCGACCCAGCGCGGGAACTAAGCCCGGCCCCGCTTGCCATAGCTTGTCATGGCTTGTCTTCCATTCCCGCAATCCGGGGACGGTTTTCCGGCCGGTTAATGCCATAATGCGCTCGTGCTGAAAATACCCTACGAACTCTGGATCGGCGCCCGCTATGCCGGGTTGGCCCGGATCCGCCAGCGACGCGGCCGCCGCGATCGCTTCATCTCTTTCATCGCCGCCAGTTCGATGGCAGGCATCGCGCTGGGCGTCGCCGCCCTGATCGTGGTGCTGTCGGTCATGAACGGTTTCCAGAAAGAGGTCCGTGACCGCATGCTGTCGGTGCTGCCGCACATCGAGCTTTACATCCCGGGCGCCGCGCCCGAGCGGGTGCTCGAACAGTGGCAGCAGTTCGCCGACGCCGCCAAGCGCAACCCCGAGGTCAAGGCCGGCGCGCCGTTCGTGGCGGCGCAGGGCATGCTGGTGCGGGGCCAGGCCTTGCGCGGCGTGCAGGTGCGCGGCATCGACCCGGCCACCGAGGGCAACGTCTCGGACCTGCCGCGGCAGATGGTCGCGGGCAAGCTGACCGACCTGAAGCCGGGCGGCTTCGGCGTGGTGCTGGGCAACGAGCTGGCCGACGGCATGGGCGTGAAGGTGGGCGACACGCTGCTGATGCTGGCGCCGCAGGGTTCCATCAGCCCGGCCGGCTTCGCGCCGCGCATGCGCCAGTTCACCGTGGTCGGCGTGTTCTCGTCGGGCCACTACGAATACGATTCCTCGCTGGCCTTCGTCGACAACGACGACGCCGCCAAGGTCTTCCGCGACAGCGGCACCGCCGGCGTGCGCCTGCGCGTGGCCGACATGCAGAAGGCGCCCGAAGTCGCGGCCGAGCTGCGCAACGTGCTGCCGCCGTATGTCATGGCGAGCGACTGGTCGCGCAACAACCGCACCTGGTTCGCCGCCGTGCAGACCGAAAAGCGCATGATGTTCCTGATCCTGGCGCTGATCGTCGCGGTGGCCGCGTTCAACCTGCTGTCGTCGCTGGTGATGGCGGTCAAGGACAAGCAGTCGGACATCGCCATCCTGCGCACGCTGGGCGCCGGGCCGGGCGAAGTGGCCCGCATCTTCCTGGTGCAGGGCGCGCTGATCGGCGTCATCGGCACGCTGCTGGGCGTGGCCGGCGGTATCGTCATCGCCTACAACGTCGACGTGATCGTGCCGTTCATCGAGCGCCTGCTGGGCGTGCACTTCCTGCCGCGCGAGATCTATTTCATCAGCGCCTTGCCGTCCGACCCGCAGGTGGGCGACATCGTGACCATCGGCGTGACCTCCCTGGTGCTGTCGTTGCTGGCGACCTTGTACCCCAGCTGGCGCGCTTCGCGCCTGCAACCCGCACAGGTGCTGCGCCATGACTGATACCCTGACTCCGGCGCTGCAGGCCGACAAGCTGGTCAAGATCTACGACGAGGGCCCGGCCCGCATCGAGGTGTTGAGCAACGTCAGCCTGACCGTGGCGCGCGGCGAGATGGTCGCCATCGTCGGCGCGTCCGGCTCCGGCAAGAGCACGCTGCTGCACATCCTGGGCCTGCTGGACGTGCCCAGCAGCGGTTCGGTCTCGGTCGACGGCCAGCTGGCCGTGGGGCTGAGCGAAGCGAAGAAGAGCCAGGTGCGCAACCGCAGCCTGGGCTTCGTCTACCAGTTCCACCACCTGCTGCCGGAATTCTCGGCGCTGGACAACGTGGCCATGCCGCTGATCGTGCGCCGCGAGAACCGCGACAAGGCCCGCGAGGCAGCGCGCGAGGTGCTGGGCCTGGTCGGCCTGGCGGCGCGCGAAGGCCATTACCCGGGCCAGCTGTCGGGCGGCGAACGCCAGCGCGTGGCGCTGGCGCGCGCGCTGGTGACGCGGCCGGTCTGCGTGCTGGCCGACGAGCCCACCGGCAACCTCGACCGCCACACCGCGCACAACATGTTCGAGCTGCTGACGCGGGTCAACCGCGAGTCGGGCACGGCCTTTGCCATCGTCACCCACGATCCCGAGCTGGCGGCGCGCGCCGATCGCCAGTTGCTGATGGAAAACGGCAAGCTGGTCTCGGGCTGACGCTGCCCCGCCGGCGGCGCGATAATCGAGCAAGAGACCCGGGCAAGGAGACCGCGCCCATGCTGATCGACACCCACTGCCACCTGGATGCCGCCGAGTTCGATGCCGACCGCCGCGAGGTGGCCGAGCACGCGCTCGACGCCGGCGTGCAGGCCATCGTCATTCCCGCCGTCGAGCGCGCCAACTTCGGCGTGGTGCGCGACCTGGCGGCGCAGGTGGCCGGCGGCGCCTACGCGCTCGGCATCCATCCCCTCTATGTGCAGCGCGCGGTCGATGCCGACCTGGACGCCCTGCGCGAGGCCATCCGGCAATCGCTGGGCGACCCGCGCTTCGTCGCCATCGGCGAGATCGGCCTGGATTTCTTCGTGCCCGAGATCGCCTCGGGCGAGCCGCGCGCGCGGCAGGAACATTTCTATGCGGCCCAGCTGGCCATGGCGGCGGAATTCAAGCTGCCGGTGCTGCTGCATGTGCGCAAATCGCAGGACATTCTGTTGAAATACCTGCGGCGCCACGGCCGCATCGGCGGCATCGCGCATGCCTTCAACGGCAGCGCGCAGCAGGCCCAGGCCTTTGTCGAGCAGGGCTTCGCGCTGGGGCTGGGCGGCGCCATGACCTACGAGCGGGCGTTGCAGATCCGCCGCCATGCCACCGATGTCGGCCTGCAGCACCTGGTGCTGGAAACCGACGCGCCCGATATCCCCCCGGCCTGGCTGCATCCGCCGCAACGGCGCAACCGGCCCGGCGAGCTGCGCCGCATCGCCCAGGTGCTGGCCGACCTGCGCGGCATTGCCGTGGCGCAGGTGGCGCAGGCCACCACGGCCAATGCCCTGCGGGTGTTGCCGCGGCTGTCCGCCGCCATCCTGGCCGACGACGACTGACGCGGGCGCACGCGCCGCGGGCCGGCCAGGCGTTTTCCGTCAGCGCTCAGGCCGTCGCGCGCGGCAGCTCGATGCGCACGCTCAGGCCGTTCGGCGCGACGTTGCGCGCCGAGATCCGGCCCTTGTGCGCCGCGACGGCGGCGCGGGCGATGCTCAGGCCCAGGCCGGCGCCGCCTTGCGGGACGTCGGCGTTCGCCGCGCTCTGGTAGAACGGCTCGAACAGATAGGCCAGTTCCTTTTCCGGCGCGCCGGGGCCGCTGTCCTCGATTTCCAGGCTGGCCTCGCCGGCGTCCGCCAGCAGGCGCACCTGGATGGCGCCGCCCGCCGGCGTGAATCGCAGCGCGTTGCGCAGCACGTTCTCGATGGCGCTGGCCAGGCTGTCGCGGTCGGCGGCCACGCGCAGCGGCGCGGGGCGGCGCCAGCCGATCGTGATGTCGCGGTCGCCGGCTTCGAAGCGCGCATCCTGCACCACGTCAT
Source organism: Achromobacter sp. 2789STDY5608615 (assembly GCF_001298995.1). Classification (NCBI taxonomy): domain Bacteria; kingdom Pseudomonadati; phylum Pseudomonadota; class Betaproteobacteria; order Burkholderiales; family Alcaligenaceae; genus Achromobacter; species Achromobacter sp. 2789STDY5608615. The sequence goes on along the minus strand of NZ_CYTY01000043.1, from coordinate 45,074 downwards.
CGACCACCTCGGCCAGGTCCAGCGTTTCGGTCGGCGAGGGCAGGGCGCCCATGCGGGCCAGCCGCAAGGTGCTGCCGACCAGGGCGTCCAGGCGCTCGCATTCGCGCTCGATGCGGTCCAGTTGCAGGTCCTGGCGTTCGTCCTTGCGGCGCGCCAGCTCGACCCCCAGGCGCAGCCGCGCCAGCGGCGAGCGCAGCTCGTGGGCGATGTTGCGCAGCAGCTGTTCGCGGGTGTCCACCAGCGCCTGCAGGCGGCCGGCCATGGCGTCGAAGTCGCGCGCCAGCAGGCCCACTTCGTCCTGGCGCAGCGCCAGGGCGTCGGGGCTGCGCGTTTCCAGCCGGCCGGCGGCCAGCGCGCGGGCCGCCCGGCGCAGGTGATCCAGCGGCGCCGCCACGTGGCGCGTCAGCGCCCAGCAGAACGGCGCGGTGATGGCCAGGGCGAACAGCAGCAGCCCCAGCGCCACCGGCGTCAGGCCCAGCATCTCCCAGTGCGAGGAATCGAATGGCAGGAACAGCATCAGCAGCTGGCTGCGGTCCGGCAGGATCAGCAGCTGCGGGTCCCACCAGGACACCCGCAGCGCGTCGGGATCGGCGGCCACGTCGATGGCGGTGAGCATGCTGGCATCGGGCGAGGCGCGGAAGGCCGCCAGCCAGTCGCCCAGCCGGGTCGGCAGGCGGCGCCCCAGGATCTCGCGGTCCTGCGTGTCGACGATATAGATCTTCAGCGCTGAATAGCGCGCATCCATGGCGGCGAGCCACCGGCGCAGGCCGTCGGCGCCGTCGGTGCGCGCGATCTGCGTCGCATCGCGGGTGAGGTTGCCGGGATTCAGGCCGTCCAGCGAATCGACGCGATACCAGGCCACCGCCGCGGTCAGCATCATGCCGCAGACCGTGATGATGGCCATCGCGCCCCAGAAGGTCAGGAAGGCGCGCCAGAACAGCGAGCGTATCGGCAGCCAGGCCATCAGGCCGCGCCCGCCAGCACGTAGCCCAGCCCCCGCAGGTTGCGGATGGCGGGGGCGTCGCCGGCCTGGTCCAGCTGCAGTTTCCTGCGCAGGCTGCTGATGTGGGTGTCGATGCTGCGGTCGTAGCGGTCGGCGCTGCGGCCCAGCGCGTACAGGCTGATCTGGTCGCGCGCCACCACCTGGCCCGGCGCGCGCATCAGGATTTCCAGGATGCGCTGTTCGGCGCCGGTCAGCAGCACCTCTTGCGCGCCAAGGCGGGCGCGGCCGCTGGCGGCGTCGAGCGACAGCGCGCCCACGTTCAGTTCGGGCGACGGCGGTTGCGGCGTCTCCTCGAAGCGGCGCAGCACCGCGCCGATGCGGGCCTTGAGCTCGCGCGGGCTGAAGGGCTTGGCCAGGTAGTCGTCGGCGCCCAGCTCGAGCCCCAGCACCCGGTCGGTTTCGCCGCCATGGGCGGTGAACATGATGACCGGACGGCGCGAATGCTGGCGCAGCCGCCGTAACAGGTCGAGGCCGTTGCCGTCGGGCAGCATCAGGTCGAGCAGGACAAGGTCGAAGCAACCTTGCATTGCAAGAGGCAGACCTTGGGCGCTGTTGTGCGCCAGGGTCAGCTCGATCTGGCCGGGTTCGAGGTATTCACGCAGCATCAATGCCAGGTCGACGTCGTCGTCGATCAACAGGATGCGGCGCGTTGTCAAAGAGGGTGGGATGGACATGCGCTTGGGTTCTGTTGCTGAGGCAGCATAGCGGGTCGCCAGCGGCCGAAGTGTCAAGAAGTGCGAAGAAAGTAAAAGTTGCGGAAAGCGTGTTGCAGCCCCCGGACCGGCTCAATTCTAATATGAGAATGGTTTTCATTAAAAATTGAGAGCGGGCGGCGCCGCGCACGGGGCGCGGTAGTCACCCGGGACGGGAGAGGTTGAAATCATGAGCAGTAACGATCTGGCCGTGCGTCGCGCACTGGGCCCGCGCACCCGCCTGGCCGTCGCTTTGTGCGGCGCGGGCCTCGCCATGGGCCAGCCGGCCTGGGGGCAGGCGGCCGACACCAGGACGCTGGACACCGTGGTCGTCACGGCCAGCGGCTATGAGCAGCAGATCCAGGATGCGCCGGCGTCGATCAGCGTGATTACGCGCCAGGACCTCGAAAAGAAGTTCTACCGCGACGTCACCGACGCGCTGGTCGAGGTGCCGGGCGTGGTGGTCACCGGCGGCGGCGACCGCCAGGACATCAGCCTGCGCGGCATGGGCCCGAAGTACACGCTGATCCTGATCGACGGCAAGCGCCAGAACTCGCGTGAAACCCGCACCAACTCCGATTCGAGCGGCGTGGAAGGCGGCTGGACGCCGCCGATCTCGGCCATCGAGCGCATCGAAGTGGTGCGCGGGCCGATGTCGTCGCTGTATGGGTCCGACGCCATGGGCGGGGTGATCAACATCATCACCCGCAAGGTGCCCAGCGAGTGGGGCGGCGAGATCCGCATGGACACCACCATCCAGGAAAGCAGCAAGTCCGGCGACATCTACCAGGGCAACTTCTACCTGGCCGGCCCGATCAAGAACGACCTGCTTGGCCTGCAGATCTACGGCCAGGCGACCCAGCGCGACGAAGACAAGATCTTCGACGGCTACCGCAAGCGCAACGCCACCAACATCACCGCCAAGCTGGCGCTCACGCCCAACCGCGACCACGACATCGTGCTGGAGGCCACCTCCAGCCGCCAGAAATACGAGAACACGCTGGGCAAGACCGTCGCGCCGCTGGCGCCGGGCGTGGCGTGCCCGCGCACCGGTTGCCCGGCCTCGTCGGAAACCGACTACCGCAGCAACAAGTGGGCCTTGTCGCACACCGGCCGCTGGGGCTGGGGCGTGTCCGACAGCTACGTGCAGCAGGAAGAATTCGACAACCGCTCGCGCCAGATGAAGATCAAGAACCTGGACCTGCAGACCAGCTGGTCGCTGCCGCTGGGTTCGCACATGCTGACGCTGGGCGGCAGCTATCTGACGCAGCGCCTGACCGACCAGACCGGCAACCAGCTGGCCGGCGGCCCCAGCAAGGTGGAGCGCTACCAGTGGGCGCTGTTCGCCGAGGACGAATGGCGCCTGGCCGAGAGCTTCGCGCTCACCGGCGGCCTGCGCATGGACCAGGACGAGAACTTCGGCAGCCATTTCAGCCCGCGCCTGTACGGCGTGTGGCACATGGCCGAGCGCTGGACCCTGAAGGGCGGCGTCTCCACCGGGTTCCGCGCGCCCGACCTGCGTCAGACGGTCGCGGGCTGGGGCCAGGTCAGCCGCGGCGGCAACATGTACAGCAACCCCAACCTGACGCCCGAGAAGTCGGTGACCGAGGAAATCGGCCTGCTGTATGACGACGGCGAAGGCTTCAACGCCGGCCTGACGGTCTTCAACAACGACTTCAAGGACAAGATCACCCGCGTCGCGTGCCCGCTGTCGCAGTGCACCGAGGGCCCCAACCAGTTCGGCGCCAACCCCACCACGTACATGAACGTGGACAAGGCGGTGTCGCGCGGCGTCGAGGCCAACCTGAAGCTGCCGCTGGGCCGCGACTGGTCGCTGACCAGCAGCTACACCTTCACCAAGTCGGAACAGAAGACCGGCCAGTACCAGGGCCAGCCGCTGAACCAGTTGCCCAAGCACCTGTTCACCACCACGGTCAACTGGCAGGCCTCCGACGCGCTGGAAGCGTGGGCCCGCGTCAACTACCGCGGCAAGGAAAGCCAGCCGATCACCGGCCCGTCTTCGTCGTCGCTGGTGGCGCCGTCCTACACCTTCGTCGACCTGGGCGGCTCCTACGCCGTCAACAAGAAGGTGTCGGTGTACGCCGGCATCTACAACCTGTTCGACAAAAAGGTCGGCTACGACGACTACGGCTATGTCGAGGACGGCCGCCGTTATTGGCTGGGCGTGGGCGTGAAGTTCTGAGCCCGCGTGCAACACCCGGGGACCGCCGCCGCCAGGCGGCGTTCCCGCAACCTGGAGAGATGAGCATGACGATGAAACAATCCCAAGCGCGACGCGCCGGCCGCTGGCTGGCGTGTGCCACCGCGGCCCTGGTCCTGGGCGCCGCCAGCGCGCTGAGCGCGGCCCAGACCGTGCCGGTCAAGCACGCGCGCGGCGAAGCCGCCGTGCCGTCCAACCCGACCAAGACCGTGGTGCTGGACCTGGCGGTGCTGGACACCCTGCATGCGCTGGGCGTGGACGTCACCGGCGTGCCGACGGCCGCCAAGCTGCCGCCGCAGCTGGCCCAATATGCCGACAAGCGCTACCTGAAGGTGGGCAGCATGTTCGAGCCCAACTACGAAGTGATCCACGCGGCGCAGCCGCAGGTGATTTTCGTGGCAGGCCGCTCGGCGCCCAAGTACGACGAGCTGGCCAAGTTGGCGCCCACGGTGGACCTGACCGCCGACGCCAAGGATCTGGTGGGCAGCGTGGTGCGCAGTACCGAAACGCTGGCCGCCATCTACGGCAAACAGGCGCAGGCCAAGCAGAAGCTGGACGCCCTGCGCGCCTCGATCGCCGCGCTGCACGGCAAGGCCGCCGGCGCCGGCACCGGCCTGATCGTGCTGACCACCGGCGGCAAGATGAGCGCCTACGGCCCGGGCTCGCGCTTTGGCGTCATCCATGACGCGTTCGGCATCGCGCCGGCCGCCAAGGACCTGAACGTGTCGAACCACGGCCAGGCGATCTCGTTCGAGTTCATCGCCCAGACCGATCCGGACTGGCTGTTCGTGATCGACCGCGACGCGGCCATCGGCCGCGAGGGCACGTCGGCCCAGCGCATGCTGGACAACGAACTGATCCGTCCGACCAAGGCCTGGAAGCAGCAGCGCGTGGTCTACCTGAACGGCTACAACTGGTACCTGCTGGGCAGCGCGGGCCTGACCGCCATGCAGCAGAACGTGGATGACCTGGCGCGCGCGCTGTCGGGCACGAAGTAGGCGCATGGCTCATCGGATGGAACCGGAGTCGGCCGGGTGAAGCAGGGTGGCATGATCACCGGCTGGGCCGGACTGGCGGCGTTGCTGCTGTTGTTGCTGTTGCTGTGCGTGGCCAGCGTCAGCCTGGGCGCGGGGACGTTCTCGTTCAGCGCCCTGGCCGGCGGGCCGGACGCCGAGCGCGCCTGGCGCCTGCTGCTGGTCAGCCGCGTGCCGCGCACGCTGGCCCTGCTGCTGGCCGGCATGGCGCTGGCGGTGGCCGGGCTCATCATGCAGATGCTGGTGCGCAACCGCTACGTCGAGCCGACCACGGCCGGCACCGTCGAGTCGGCCACGCTCGGCGTCCTGGTGGTGACGCTGCTGGCGCCGGACACGCCGGTGATCGGCAAGATGCTGACGGCCACCGGTTTCGCGCTGGCGGGCACGCTGCTGTTCCTGGCGCTGCTGCGGCGCGTGCCGCTGCGCACGCCTTTCATCGTGCCGCTGATTGGCCTGATCCTGGGCGGCGTGATCCACGCCGTCACCACCTTCGTCGCCTATCGCTACGACCTGCTGCAGTCGCTGCATGCCTGGACCACGGGCGATTTTTCCGGCGTGCTGCGCGGCCGCTACGAACTGCTGTGGATCGGCTTCGCGCTGGCGGCCGCGGCCTATCTGGCGGCGGACCGCTACACCGTGGCCGGCATGGGGCGCGAGTTCGCCGCCAATCTCGGCCTGAACCACGCGCGCCTGACGTTGACGGGGCTGTTGATCGTGTCGGCGATCTCCGCGGTGGTGGTGGTGACGGCCGGCGGCATTCCGTTCCTGGGCCTGATCGTGCCGAACGCCGTCAGCCTGGTGCTGGGCGACAACATGCGCCGCTCGATTCCATGGGTGGCGGCGCTGGGGGGCGTCTTCGTGCTGGCCTGTGACATCATCGGCCGCCTGGTGATCCATCCGTACGAGGTGCCGCTCGGCACGGTGGTGGGCGTGGTGGGCAGCATCCTGTTCCTGTGCCTGTTGCACGGCCGGAGGAACCGCCGTGGCTGATTCCGCCGTATCGCGCGCCGCCGCGGCGCGTTCGCCGCAGGCCTGGCGTCTGGCCGTGCTGGCCGCGCTGGCGCTGTTGTGCGTGGCCGGCTTCATGATGCTCGGCGCCAACGGCCAGTGGGACTTCGTGCTGCCGTTCCGTGGCGGCAAGCTGGCGGCGATGCTGCTGGTGGCGTACGCGGTGGCGGTGTCGTCGGTGCTGTTCCAGACCATCACCCACAACCGCATCCTGACGCCGGCCATCATGGGCTTCGACGCGCTCTATCTGCTGATCCAGTCGGTGGTGGTGTTCGGCTTCGGCCAGGCGGCGGGCGCGGTCAGCCATCCGGTGGCGGCTTTCGTGCTGGAGGTGTGCGCGATGACGGCGTTCGCCTGCCTGCTGTTCCGTTGGCTGTTCACCGACGCGGTGCGCAGCCTGCATCTGATGATGCTGGTCGGCATCATCTTCGGCCTGTTGTTCCGCAGCCTGTCCAGTTTTGTCGTGCGCCTAATCGACCCGAACGAGTTCCTGGTGCTGCAGGACCGGATGTTCGCCAATTTCAATTCGGTGCGCACCGGCCTCCTGCCGATCGCGCTGACGGCGGTGGCCGTGGCCACGCTGCTGATCTGGCGCATGCGGCGCCGCTACGACGTGCTGGCGCTGGGGCGCGAGATCGCGCTGAACCTGGGCGTGGACTACCGCCGCACCTTGCTGCTGACGCTGGCCGCCATTGCCGTGCTGGTGTCGGTGTCCACCGCGCTGGTGGGGCCGGTGACCTTCTTCGGCCTCCTGGTCAGCAACCTGGCTTACCAGGCGATGGGGTCGGACCGGCATCGCCACACCGTGCCGGCCGCGGTGCTGCTCAGCGTCATCTTCCTGGTGGGCGGCCAGACGCTGCTGGAACGGGTATTGCAGCTGAGCACCACGGTCAGCGTGGTCATCGAATTCGTGGGCGGAGTGATGTTCCTGGCCCTGATCTTGCGCAGGGGACGCCAATGATCGATATCCAACAAGTCAGCAAGCAGTATGGCGACAGCGTGGTCGTGGACCAGGTGTCGCTGGCGCTGCCCGCGGGTGGCGTGACCGCCATCATCGGCCCCAACGGCGCCGGCAAGTCGACCCTGCTGTCGATGATCAGCCGCCTGTTGCCGCCGTCGGCCGGCCACATCCTGGTCGACGGCCTGGACGTGGCGCGCAGCGACAGCCGCGAGCTGGCGCGCCGCCTGGCCATCCTGCGGCAGGACAACCACCTGCCGCTGCGCCTGACGGTGCGCGACCTGGTGGCGTTCGGCCGCTATCCGCACACCGGCGGACGGCTGACGCTGGACGACAAGGCCCATATCGACCGCGCCATCGCCTATCTGGAGCTGGAGCCGCTGGCCGACCGCTACCTGGACGAGATGTCCGGCGGCCAGCGCCAGCGCGCCTTCGTGGCGATGGTGCTGTGCCAGGACACGCGCTATGTGCTGCTGGACGAGCCGCTCAACAGTCTCGACATGAAGCACGCCGTGGCCATGATGGGCACCCTGCGGCGCGCGGCCGACGAACTGGGCAAGACCGTGGTGCTGGTGCTGCACGACATCAACTTCGCCTCGGCCTACGCCGACCGCATCGTGGCGATGAAGGCGGGCAGGGTGGCGCACCATGGCGCCCCGGGCGAGTTGATCCGCCCGGAAATCCTGGGCGCGCTGTACGAGCTGCCGATCGACGTGCACGAAATCGGCGGCAAGCGTATCTGCGTGTACTACCGCTAAGGGTTGCCGCGAAAAAAGGGGGCGATCACGGGGGGCGCGATCAGCGCGCACGCGTGGCACAAGGCGGCTGAAAAGCATCTGAATTGGACGCGTGTCTCATTTATCGTGGTCGCAAGGCAACGTAATGATAAAAGCATTGCGATTGATTCTCGTTGTCAAGAGAATGGCGAATCCTTCCATTTCAAACGACTTCGACAAGACCCGCTGGCCATGCACGTCCTTCGCCCCCTCACCGCCGCCCTGTTCGTCGTGGCGCCCCTGGCCGCGCACGGCCAGGCCGCCGCGCCCACCGCCACCTTGCCCGCCGTCAGCGTCGTCGGCACCGACGACAGCGCGCAGAGCTACAACCCGCCCGCCTCCACCAGCGCCACCAAGATCGATGCGCCGCTGCGCGACATTCCGCAGACGGTGAACGTGGTGCCGGCGCAGGTGCTGCGCGACCAGCACGCCATGTCGGTGCAGGACGCGCTCAAGAACGTGCCGGGCGTCAGCTTCTCGACCGGCGACGGCCAGCGCGACCAGGTGTCGATCCGCGGCTTCACCGCCATCGCCGATCAGTTCGTCGACGGCTTCCGCGACGACGCGTTGTACTACCGCGACCTCTCCAATGTCGAGCGCATCGACGTCATCAAGGGGCCGGCCGCGGTGCTGTACGGCCGCGGCTCGTCGGGCGGCCTGATCAACCGCGTCACCAAGAAGCCGGGCGAGGACATCTCGCAGGTCGGCCTGAGCTACGGCTCGTGGAATGACCGCCGGCTCGACCTGGACCTGGGCCGCGCCAACGAGAGCGGCTCCATGTCGTGGCGCCTGACCGGCGCGGTGGAGAAGGGCGACAGCTACCGCGACAAGCAGTTCATCGACCGCAAGGCGATTGCGCCGTCGGCCCAGTTCAAGCTGGGCGAGAACACCACCTTCCTGCTGCAGACCGAGTTCCTGGAAGACCGCCGCCTGACCGACTTCGGCATTCCGGCCTATCACGGCCGGCCGGTGGACGTGGACCCGTCCACCTACTACGGCGCCGAGAACGCGCGCGACACCGATTACACGCAGACCCGCGTGCAGTCCTATGCCGGCACGCTGACGCACCGCTTCAACGAGAACTGGTCGCTGCGCAACGCCACGCGCTACTACCACTACACGCTGAACCGCAACAACACGCTGCCGGGCTCGGTCAACGAAGCGGCGCAAACCGTTTCGCTGACGCACGGCAACGTGCTGCGCGACGAACACGGCTGGACCAACCAGACCGAGCTGATGCAGCGCGTGCAGTGGGGCTCGGTGCGCCACGACATCCTGTACGGCGTCGAAGTGGGGCAGCAGAACAAGGACCTGGTGAGCTATTCCAACGCCAACGTGGCGGTGGTCAACCTGTTCGATCCGCAACTGCCGACGCTGCAGCGCCAGGCCGTGGGCGCGCCCGGCTCCGACAGCCTGGGCCGCTTCAGCACGCTCGGCCTGTATGTGCAGGACATGGTGTCGCTGGGCGAGCACTGGAAGGTGCTGGGCGGCGTGCGCCATGACCGCTTCGAGCAGAAGACCGAGGACCGCCGCAGCGGCCAGAACCTGCAGCGCACCGACTCCAACCTGAGCCCGCGCCTGGGCCTGGTGTTCCAGCCGGACAGCGTGCAGTCGTACTACGTGTCGTGGAGCCGTTCGTACCAGCCCTCGGGCGAGGCCTTCGCGCTGGCCGCCAACAACGTCGACCTGGCGCCGGAGAAGACCACCAACTACGAAGTCGGCGCCAAGTACGACTTCCTGGACGGCAAGCTGTCGACCACCGTGTCCGTGTTCCGCCTGGAGCGTACCGACATCAAGGTCACCAATCCGGTGACCAACACGCTGGTGCCGGTGGGCACGCAGCGCACCGACGGCGCCGAATGGACGCTGTCGGGCGACCTGTCCAACGGCTGGCGCGCGATGCTGGGCTACGCCTACCTGGATGCGCGCGTGACGCAGTCGGTCGCGGTGGACGCCGGCAAGAGCGTGGAAGGCAAGCGCGCGACCTTGACGCCGCGCCATGCCGGCAACGTCTGGATCACCAAGGATCTGGGCGACGGTTTCGGCGCCGGCGCCGGCCTGAACCTGGTGGGCGCGCGCTTCGCCAACCCGGGCAACACGGTCACGCTGCCGGGCTACCTGACGGCGGACGCGGCGGCGTGGTGGCGCCAGGGGCCGTACTCGGTGCAGCTGAACGTGTACAACCTGTTCAACGCCGGCTATATCGTCTCGGCCCACGGCACCAGCCCCAACCTGAACATGCCGGGCGCGCCGCGCAACGCGATGCTGAGCCTGCAGTACCGCATGTAAGGCATCAGGGCGCCGCGCGCGGGGCTGGCGCGCGGCCGCCGGGTCAGCGCAGCGGTGATTCCGCCGCCAGGCTGTCCGTTTCCAGCGCCGCCAGCGCGTCGAGGAAGCGCCAGGCGAAAGAGCCGGGGCCGTCCGCCAGCGCGCCGGCGCGCTGGCCGGCGATGCCGAAGCAGGACAACGCCGCCACCGCCGCCGTGTAGGCGTCATCGCGCGCCACCGCCGCGAAGGCGCCCACCACCGCCGTCAGCGCGCAGCCCGTGGCGGTGACCTGCGGCATCAGCGGCGACCCGCCGGTCACGCGCACGTCGCGCCGGCCGTCCGTCACATAATCCACTTCGCCGGTCACGGCCACCACCGTGGCGTGCGCCCGCGCCAGGTCGCGCGCCGCCTGCTCGGCCTGTTGCACCGGGTCGCGCGCATCCACGCCCTTGCCCGCGCTCTGGCCACCGGCCAGCGCGATGATCTCCGACGCGTTGCCGCGGATCACCGCGGGCCGCAGGTCCAGCAGGCGCCGCACCGCGTCGCGCCGGAACGCCGTGGCGTGGTGCGCCACCGGGTCCAGCACCCAGGGGGTGCCGGCCTTGCCCGCTGCGGCGGCCGTCAGCAGCATGCTGTCCAGCCACGGCGCCGAGAGCGTGCCGATGTTGATCACCACCGCGCCGCTGAGGGCGGCGAATTCGGGCGCTTCCTCCACCGCATGCACCATCGCGGGTGAGGCGCCGATCGCCAGCAGCGTATTGGCGGCGGTGTTCATGGACACGAAATTGGTCAGGCACTGCACCAGCGGCGCGTCGCGGCGCACGGCGGCGTACAGGTCGCGCGAGGCCAGCGCCAGCGCGGACGGGGAGGGGGAGAGGGCGGAAGAAGCCATGCCGAGGGGTCCTTGCAAGGGGACAAGCGGCGGGGCAGGGCGGCGTGGCGCGGCAGCGGGGGCCGGCGGGATGCGCACCTTCCCTACGCCAGCATTGTCTGGATCAGGTTCGACGGGTCTCGCGCGCCGCGTGCCGCGCGACAGGCGCGGCCGCCATCGGAATCTCAGCTTCTTGCCGAAGCTCCCCGGGTGGATGGCCCTATGTTCGGAGGCGCAAGGGGGGCTTGTCAAGCCGGGCGGGCCGGCGCTTCTGTCATCATGGCGGGCAATCGGATCGAGACGAGGAGGCGCGCGGCATGCAGACCCACGATGAGGCGTTGACCGAGCAGGATCTGGCCTGGTTGCGCCGGCATACGCGCCATCACGGCGCGGACACGGCCCTGACGGCGGTGTTCTTCACGGTGTTCCTGGCCATCACGGCGTCCCTGGCCGGGCTCTGGTGGTGGGGGCCTTCGACCACGGCGCGCGATCCGGTGCTGGGCGTGATGATCCTGCTGCTGGCCGGCTTCACGCTGCATTTCGGCCTCCGCCTGCTGCGCGGCCCGGCGGTGCGCCGGCGCTGGCGCCAGGTGCTGCGCGGCGGCGTCCCGAAGCAGGTGGTCCGCGGCGTGCTCACCGGCTTCGAGCCAGGCGCGGCGGGCAGTGTGCGGTACGGCATCGATGGGCGCAAGCTGGAGGTGGCGTTGCCGTTCATGAACGGCTTCACCATGCCCGGGGATGGCGGCAAGAACCCCGAACGCTGCGCCGCCAGGCTGGAGGCGCCGGTGCGGCTGCACCTGCTGGCGTTGTGGCCGGGGCGGGCGCCGGTGCTGCTGCGCGCGGAATACGACGGGCCGGGCGACGTGCAGAAGGCCTACGAGACCCTCAGCGATGCCGACCGGGCGTGGCTGCGGCGGGATGCGACCTTGTTGCGCAATGTATTGCTGGGCGTGGCGCTGGCGTTACTGGCCGCGGGGTGGTTCGCGTGGCCGCTGTATGGCGCCGTCGCGTTGTGCCTGGCGGCGGCATGGTGGTCGGGGCGGCCGGGCCGGGCCCTGCGGCGCGCCACCGTCAAGTACGGGGTGCGCGGCCGGGTGGACGAGGTCCTGACCTATCAGGTGCAGATGCCGGAGGAGGCGTCGTGGACCCCGCTGTACGTCTATCGACTGGGCGGTGAGCTATATCACCTCAGCCACGGCGGCGGCCCGGCGCATCCCGGGGAGCGGGTGGCGTTCGAGTACCTGGACCGGGGCAAGGGCGGCTTGGCGCCGCTGTTCTTTCACCGCGAAAGCGGGGCGCCAGCCGCTGTCGCGGACAGGCTTGCCTCGGACGGCCCCAAGGCCTGAACCGGACGCGTCGCCGCGGGGCGCGCAGCCGCGCCGGGACTCGCGCTTGCCGATGGCTGTGTCTCGTTATTACAATAGAGAATGGTTATCATTCATTTGCCCGCGAGGGCGCGCGGCCATGCCCCCCACGACGCAGGATCGAATCGAATCGCTTTATGTGGATCACCACAGCTGGTTGCACGGTTGGCTGCGCCGTCAGCTGGGCAATTCGTTTGGGGCTGCTGGCGGCGTTGGTGTGGGCGGGAGGGGGATGACATTACTGGGATGGAATGCGGCCGCCGTCGATTCTGTCATCATGTCGAACACTCAAAAAAAGCGGAGACACGCATGACCGAATTGCGCCGAGCCCGAATGGTTCCAGAGTTGTTGGTGGCTGACCTGTCGCGAAGCCTGGCTTTCTGGATGGACCTGTGCGGTTTCCAGATTGCCTATCGACGCGAGGCGGAGGGCTTTGCATACCTGGACCTGGACGGCGCCCAGTTCATGCTGGAGGAAGTGCGCGGCGATGACAACTGGATCACGGGCGCGCTGGAGGCGCCGCGAGGACGCGGCATCAATTTCGAGATCAAGGTGGCTTGCATCGATCCTTTGCTGGAGCGGTTGGCGGCCGCCCGCTGGCCGTTGTACCGCGAACCCGAAGCGCGCTGGTATCGCAGCGATGCCATCGAAGTGGGGGTACGCCAGTTCCTGGTGCAGGACCCCGATGGCTATCTGCTGCGCTTTTCGGCCTGGGTCGGCGACCGACCGGCAGGAAATTGACGATGCGCGCCGTGTTCCTGGCGCTGGCCGTATTGTTTGCGACGACGGTCCATGCGGCGAACTACCCCTGTTCCGGCAAGAAAGGCGGCGTGGAACGTTGCGTCGGGGAGCGGTTTCTCTGCCGTGATGGTTCGATCAGCGCATCGAAACGTGTCTGCACGGCGCCGGACGGCGGCGCCCAATCCCTGGTGTCGCCGCCACCCGCGACCGGTTCGGCCGGTACGTGCCACTGCCGCGACGGCCAATACTGCACGGGGCCGCGAGGCGGCACCTTCTGCTATACCGATAGCGGAAAAAAGTCATATCCGAGGAAGTGACGGCCCGCCGTCACGCGGCTTATCGCTTCAGATGCTTCCAGACCTTCGCCAGGATGCCCTGCAAGGCCGTCCGGTCCGCTTCGTCCAGGCAATCCACCAGCGACGCGCACATCGTCCAGAACGCCGGTAGCGCGCGGGCCAGCAGGTCGCGGCCGGCGTCGGTCAGGGTCAGCGAGATGCTGCGCCGGTCGTCGTGGTTGAGCGCCCGCGTCAGCAGCTCGCGTTTCTCCAGCCAGTCCAACAGGCCCGTGACCGTCGAACGCGTGACGCCGAAGTAGTCGGCGATGTACGACGGCGTCACCGCGCGGCCGTCGATCAGGCCGCGCTCGGCCAGGCCGAAGATCATCAGCACGTCCAGCTTGCTTTCCGATACGCCGAACGGCGCCAGCGCTGCGTTGGCGCGGTGCTCCACGTCGTCGGCCAGCCACAGCATCAACAGGCCCAGGCCGGCGGCGCCGGTGTCGGTGCCACGCGCGGCGGTCTGCGCCATCAAGGCCAGGTGGGGGCGGGCGGCGGCGGCCGCGCCGTCGCGCATGGCCTGGGCCTGGCGTGTCGTCGCGCTGTCGGGCGCGGCCTGCGGGGGGGACGGGACGCCAGCCTTGGCCGAGGCGCGGGGCGCGGCGCCGGCGGGTTTTCGGGCGGGTTGGGGCTTGGCGGTCGGGGCGGCGGGCTTGCGGGCGGGCATGGGCAATCGGCGGGCGGTCGTGTTCGAGGGCGGCGTGGATGGCATGGATTATACGTTTCTCAAATAATACGATTTGCATATAGTACGTCTAACGTACTATATTCGCCGCATCGGCGTTCACGCCATTTCCGCGACCCCGGGGCCTTGCCCGGCAGGCCGCGTTGATCTTCAAGAGGAGACTGCCATGCCCGTCAAAGTGCTCGAACTTCACCACGTCGGATTCGGCGTGAATCATGCCCAGGCCGACGCCATGCTCGATTTCTATCGCGATGTCCTGAGCCTGCCGCAGGATCCGGCGCGCTGGAAGATCCCCGGCATCTACGGGTCGTGGATCAACCTGCCCAACGGCACGCAATTGCACATCCTCGGCAGTGAAGGTCCGTCGCGCTACGCCAAGGGGCCGGGCCAGGACCCGGTGTCGAACCACATCGCGCTGGCGGTCGAAGACGTGCTGGCCGCCGAACAGGAACTGATCGCCCGCGGCATCGCCTACTTCACGCTCGACAACGTCGCCTCGCCCAGCCTCAAGCAACTGTTCCTGCACGATCCGGCCGGCAATCTGGTCGAGCTGCACCAGTCCAATGCCCGCCGGGCCGGCATCGACAAGCCGGAGCAGGATCCGGCGCGCGCGGGCAACGAATAAACCTTCTGGATCCGCCTACCCATGTACTTCGACATGCAAGCGCTCAGCGGCGAGCAGCGCAGCAAACTCATGCATTCCACCGTGCTGCCCCGGCCCATCGCCTGGGTCAGTTCGCGCGATGCGCGCGGCGCGCTCAATGTCGCGCCGTTTTCCTTTTTCAATGTGATGTCCGGCGATCCGCCCATTCTGTGCTTCTGTGTCGGTTCGCGCGACGGCCGCCTCAAGGACACCGCGCGCAATATCGCCGCGCGCGGCGAATTCGTGGTCAACCTGGTGTCGGCGGCGCAGGCGCGGCGCATGAACGTGACCGCCATCGACTTCGATGCCAGCATCGACGAGGCGATGGAGGCCGGGTTGCTGCTGGCGCCCGGCCGCAATGTCGAGGTGCCGCGGATCCAGGACAGTCCCGCCTCGATGGAGTGCCGCGTGCGCCAGTTGGTCGACATCGATGCGCGCCGCACGCTGGTCATCGGCGACATTGTCGGCATGCACCTGATCGATGCGGCGGTGACCGATGCCGAGCGCATGTTCATCGACCCCTTGCCGATGCAGCTGATCGGCCGGCTGCACAATCCGGGCTGGTATTGCGAGGTGAGCCGCGCGTTCCAGATGGCCACGCCGTCGGTGGCGCAGTGGCGCCAGATGCAGCAGGAGGGCGTGGCGCAGCAGTACCTGGAGGAACCGCCGCAGCCGGCCGACGCGCGCTGACGGGCAGGCAGGGGGATGGGCTGACGGACCGATGGGCGGGGCGGGCGGATCGCGCCTCGTCGCCAGCGTTTCAGGGTTCTGGCCGTGCCCGGCGTTCCTGCGTACACTGGCGCCATGCTACGTATCGACCATCTCACCAAACGCTACGGCGACTACGCCGTCTTCGAAGGCCTGACGCACACGTTCACGCCCGGCTGCGTGGCGCTGTGCGAAGAGGAAAGCACCGGCAAGTCCAGCCTGCTCGGCATCATCGCGGGCGTGCTCGCGCCGGATGGCGGCGAGGTCTGGATCGACGGTCATTCGCTGGCCCGGTCGCCGCAGCAGGCCAAGGGCCGGCTGGCTTATGTGCCCGACAACTGCCTGGCGTTGCCGGAGCAGACCGGGCGCGGGCTGCTCGAACAGGTCGCGGCGGAAAAGCGGGTGGTGGTCGACGACGCGATCCTCGACCTGGCCGCCCGGTTGGGGCTGGAGCCGCACCTGGACAAGCGCTTCGAGCAGATGTCCACCGGCACGCGCCGCAAGGTCTACCTGACCGCGGCGGCCCTGGGCGACCCGGCGGTGGTCATCGCCGACGGTCCCAGCAATGGGCTCGACACGCCGGCGCGGCGTGCGTTGGCCGAGTTGTTCAAGGCCTGGGGCAGGGACCGGGTGGTGCTGTTCGCCAGCCACGATCCCGAGCTGGTGCAGGCCTGCGGGGCGGCGGTGGTGGACGTCGCCGCGTTGCGCTAGCGTCCCGCCCGCCGCGCGGGATCCCCGCCAGCGACCTACTTGCCGCCGGTGACGTCGACGAACGTCCCGGTGACGTACGAGGCCTCGGCGCCCGCCAGCCACAGGATGGCGCGCGCCACTTCCTCGGGCTGGCCGCCGCGGCCCATGGGCACGGTGTCCTTGATGCGGTCCACCCGTCCCGGTTCGCCGCCGCTGGCGTGCATCTCGGTGTAGATGTGGCCCGGGCGCACGCCGTTCACGCGGATGCCCTCGCGCGCCACTTCCTTGGAAAAGCCGATCGTGAAGCTCTCCAGCGCGCCCTTGGAGGCGGCGTAGTCCACGTATTCATTGGGACTGCCGAGCCGCGCCGCGCCCGATGACACGTTGATGATGGCGCCGCCCCGGCCGTTGTGGAGTCGGGACATGCGCCGGGCCGCCTGCTGGGCGCAGAGCATGGGGCCGATGGCGTTGACCGCGAAGATCCGCTGCATGCGCTCGAACGTCAGGTCCTCCACGCGCGATTGCCGCGCAATGATCGCGGCGTTGTTGACCAGCACGTCGAGGCGGCCGAATTCGCCGTCGATGGCAGCGAACAGCCGGACCACCTGGTTGGGATCCGCGCTGTCGGCGCATACGGCCAGGGCGCGGCGCCCCTGGGCCCGCACATCGGCCGCCACGGCCTGGGCCGCCGCCTCGTTCGAGACGTAGCTGATCGCCACGTCATAGCCCTGCGCCGCCGCCAGCCGCGCGGTCGCGGCGCCGACGCCGCGGCTGCCGCCGGTGATCAGGATGACGGGGGCCTGGGATTCGGTGGACATGGGGGGGGCTCCTGCTGCGAAGTTCGTGATCGGGGAAGTCGGGCGCGCCTGCGCCGCGTGGCTCACTATACTGCGCGTGGGGCCGCTGCCACGCCGGCCGGCGCCGGAATTCCCGGACGCGCTGGCGGGTCAAGGCGACGCGGCGCTTGCGATGCCGATACACTGCCAACGCCTCTGCATGGCGCGTTATCGGCGGCGGTCGCGCGCGACGCGCGCCGCCCGCGCCCGGTTTTCTAGGAGTGGATTCATGGCACGCATCTTCATTACCGGTTCAGTCGACGGCCTGGGCCTGGCGGCCGCGCGCGCACTGTTGGCCGACGGCCACATGGTGGTCGTGCATGGCCGCAATCGCGAGCGCCTGGGCGCCGCGCGGGAATTGCTGTCGCAAGGGGGCGTTGGCGGTGGTGGGCGATCTGGCCGACCTGGCGCAGACGCGGGACCTGGCGGACCAGCTCAACGCCCTGGGCCGGATGGACGCGGTCATCCACAATGCCGGGGTCTTCACCGGCCCCGCCATCCTGCCGGTCAATGTCATCGCGCCGTATGTGCTGACCGCGTTGATGCAGCGCCCGCGGCGCCTGGTCTACCTGAGCAGCGAAATGCACGACGACGGCCGGCCCGACCTGACGGGCATGGCGTGGGACGGCAGCCGCGAGAGCGGCTCGTATTCGGACAGCAAGCTGTTCGTGACGGCGCTGGCGGCGGCGGTGGCGCGGTTGTGGCCGGACGTGGCCAGCCACGCGGTGGACCCCGGCTGGGTGCCCACCAAGATGGGCGGGCCGGATGCGCCGGGCGATCTCAGCCTGGGACACGTCACGCAGGCCTGGCTGGCGACGGGCGACGATTCCGCCATCGGCCAGAGCGGCGGATACTGGCATCACCAGGCGCGCCTCGACCCCCATCCGGCGGTGCGCGATGAGTCCTTCCAGGCGCGGTTGCTCGCCGCATTGCGCCAGGCGACGGGGATTGCGCTGGCATAGCGCCGGTTACGCGTCGGTCGACGCCGCATCGAGCGCGGCGCTTTTCTGGTTGATCGCGGCCTCCAGTGCCCGCACCCAGTCCGTGCGGCCGGCGCCCTGTTCGAGCACGCGGTAGCCGATCATCGCGGCGAACAGCACCATGGCGTCGGTGTCGTCGCCCTGCGCGCCGGGCGCCTGGCCGATGAACTGTTCATACAGCCTGCCCGCGCCCGCGGCGTAGGCCTGCGCCACGGCGGCGGCGGTCTCGTCCCCGTCCGCATGCGGCGCGAAGGCCAGCAAGGGGCAGCGATGCGCCGCGCGCCGGTTGCCGAGATAGCGCGGCACCAGCGCGGCCACGGCGTTCTCGTTGCGCTTGCCGGCGGCCTCGAAGGCCTTGTCCCAAGCGGCCGACGCCTGCGCGAAGACGGCCGAGACGGCCTGCGCCGCCAGGTCTTCCTTGGACGTGAAATGCCGGTAGAAGCCGCCGACGGTCATGCCGCAGTCGCGCATGATGTCGGCAACCGACACGCCGTCGATGCCTTGCGCGCGGAACAGCCGCGCGGCGCTGGCCAGGATGCGCGCCCGGTTTTCGTCCGCCTGTTCCCGCGATACGCGTCCCATGGCGCTCAGCGGCGGCGGAAGCTGACCACCTTGCTGGTCAGCTTCTGCACTTCCTCGCCGTGCTGGTTGTAGGTGATGCTCTCGACCACGACGATGCCGCGGTCCGGCTTGCTGCGCGAGGGCGTGATGGCGAGGATCGTGCTTTTCACCTGCAGCGTGTCGCCCGGCCGCGTCGGGCGCGCCCAGGCCAGTTCGGCGCCCGCGCCGATGACGCCGTCGGCCAGCGGCATGCTGTCGACCAGCAGGCGCATCGTGATGGCGGCGGTGTGCCAGCCGCTCGCCGCCAGTCCCTGGAACAGCGAGTCGCGCGCCGCGGTCTCGTCCAGGTGGAAGGGCTGGGGGTCGAACTCGGTGGCGAAGCGGCGCACCTGGTCGAGGTCGAGCCGATGCGTGGCGCTGGTGTAGGTGTCGCCAACCGCGAGGTCGTCCAGATACAGTCGGTCGGGGGATGAGGCGGGCGCCATGGGCAATCTCCTGCGGGCAAAGGGACGGGGGTGCTGCAAAATAGATTATTGATGTAATCTAATTGGCGCGCAAGCCGCGCCCGGCCATTGCCGGACCCGACGCGGCTGCCGTCCCCGTCCCACGCCACGCAAGGAATGACGCCATGCCTTTGGTCCGCATCGATATCCGCAAGCACGCCGACCCCCTGTTCGCCAGGAAGATCGGCGAGGTGGTCTACCGCGCCATGCGGACCACCATCGGCGTGCCCGACAAGGACAATTTCCAGATCCTCAACGAACATGACGGCGGCCATTTCGTCTACGATCCCTCGTACCTGGCCATCGCCGACGGGCTGCACGCCGAGCTGGCGATCCGCCGCGAAGACGTCTTCATCAGCCTGGTCGAGGTCAAGAAGGAAAACTGGTCCTTCGGCAATGGCCTGGCCCAGTATGCCAACTGAGGGCGGCCGCCGGCCGGTCGCCGCCATCCCATCTCCATGACATCAGACGACTGGATCCAGGTCAGGCGCGACCCCGCGACGGGCATCGAGGTGGTGCATGCGCATTTTCGCGGGCATGCCTACGACCCGCATGACCACGACGAGATGCTGGTCGGCGTCACGCTGCAAGGCGTGCAGCAGTTCCAGTGCGCGCGGCGCACCGTCACCAGCACGGTGGGTCACGCCATGCTGATCGAACCCGGCGCCGTGCATGACGGCCATGCCGGCACCGAGCAGGGGTTCACCTATTCGATGCTCTATCTGCCGTTGTCCTGGGTCGACGGCGCCCTGGCGCGGCGCGAGGGCAAGCCCGCGCGCCAGGCGTTCTCGATGTTCCGGACCTCGTTGTCGCGCGATCCGGCGCTGATCCACGCCATCGTCGGGACGCTGCACAGCTTCGCGCCGGGCGGCCTGCAATTGGCGCGCGACGAGGCGCTGGACCGGCTCATTGCGCAGCTGGCCGCCGACGGCGAGCGCCTGCTCATGCCGGCCCCGCGGCCCGCGCCGGTGAAGCTGCGGCGGGCGCAGGCGTTCATCGAGGCGCACATGGCCGCCGACATCAGCATGGACCAGGTCGCCCACGACTCGGGCATGGACCGCTATGCCCTGGCGCGCCAGTTCCGCCGCGAACTGGGCCTGGCGCCGCACGCCTACCTGGTGAGCCTGCGCCTGCGGCGCGCGCGCGAGTTGCTGGCGCGCGGCATTTCGCCGGCGGACGTGGCCGCGCAGGTCGGGTTCGCCGACCAGAGCCACCTGGGGCGCTGGTTCAAGCGCGCCTATCGCATCACCCCCGCGAAGTACCTGCGCAGCGCACAAACGTTCTAGATCCGCGCGCGCCGTCGGGCCAGGATGGGCGTTTTGTCCTGAATGGGAGTTTCGACGTGTTTGATACCAAAGTGGCGATCATCGTGCGCAATGATCTGGCGACCTGGCAGCGCCTGAATGTGGTCGCTTTCCTGTCCACCGGCCTGGCCAGCGCCGCGCCCGAAATGCTGGGGGAACCCTATGTCGACGCGGCGGGGCATCGCTATGCCGGCATGTCGGTGCAGCCGATCCTGGTGTTCGAGGGGGACCGGGCCGGCCTGCAGGCGGCGCACCGGATCGCGCGCGACCGCGAGCTGACGCTGGCGCCGTTCGTCCATGTCATGTTCGCCACCGGCCACGACGAGGCCAACCGCGCGGTGTTCCGCGCCGAGCCGGCCGACGATCTGGACCTGGTCGGCATCGCCCTGCGCGGTCCGAAGAAGGCGGTGGACAAGGCGGTCAAGGGGCTGTCGCTGCATCCTTGATGCTGTCGCTGTCGCCGCCCTTGTCGGGCGCGGGACGCGCCGGCGCGCCGTCCCGGTAGGCCACCGAGACCATGGCGCCCACGACGAACGTCATCACGATGAAGAGCGTCAGATAGGCCACGATCCAATACGGTCCGCCGTCCACGGCGTAGCCCAGGTACTCGTACAGCGCGCTGTGGGCCAGGCCGCCCGCGCTCACCAGGATGCCCAGGGTCAGCATCAGCGGCCAGCGCGGGTAGGGCATGGCGGCGCGCACGCCGCGCAAGCCGGTTGCGCCGGTCACGGCGGCGCGCGGCAGGGCGGGCGCCAGCAGCGCCAGCCCGTACAGGATCGGCAGCCAGAGCGCCAGCACCACGGGCACCAGCACCGCGAAGAACAGGCCCGACGCCGGGCCGTTCATCAGCGCGAACAACACGTAGGGCAGGTCGCCGGTGGCGCGCGCCAGCGCCGTCACGACCACCGCCAGCAGGCCCAGCATCACCAGGTGCCAGGCTTGCGCCGTACTGCCGCCGGCCTCGATCCGCGTATCGTCCGCGCGCGCGATGACCCGGTGCCAGGCGAACGTCATGCGCGAGAACGCAATCAGGTTGACCAGCGCGAACAGCAGGAACAGCCCGCCCTTGAGCCAGTACAGCGACGCGGCCAGGATGGCGAACGGCAGCGATAATAGGAACACCGCCAGCGACCACGGCGCGGTGGCCAGCATCGCGCGGCCATGGCGCCGGATGGCGCCCGTCGTCGCGTTGAAGAATGAAAGTGCTCCGCGTGCGTTCGACAAGTCGTTCCTCTGTGTGCAATCGACAGGGCCTTGTTTATACCGCAGCCGAGCCGCCCGGACGTCATCGTTTGCAAGCCTTTACCAAAAGAGAGGAGACCCGATGGAAGTGACCTTGAGCGGCAGGATGGGGGGACCCGAGGCCGGCATCGCATGCCTGCCCGCCATCGTCGCGTATCGCCCGCGGCTGAAGGCCGCGCTGGCGCCGCTGGCCGTGGACGGCCTGGCCGTGCTGGACATCACGCTGCACGTGGGCGGCAGCATCACCGATTCCGCGGCGCAGGGCTTCACGGCGCAGGCGCGCTATCTGCGCAAGCCGGAAAAGCTGACCGTCGCCATTTACGTGTCGCGGCGCGATGCCGAGGCGGAGCGAGAACCCGATGTGGCGGCATGGCTGCTGCGCGGTCTCGAATCGATGCCGCGCTCGGCCAGCGTGGCGGCATTGGACCTGGATGCCGTGCTCGACGCCTTGCGCGCCGCGGGCTGAGCGGCTTGGCCGGGGCGGGCGGCGGTCGCCATGCCGCCTCGGGTATAGTCAGCCCCACGCCCACTTTTGCAGGCCTTGCCCGATGTCCTCGACACCCGCTCGCCATCTCCGTTGCGCGCCGGCTGCGCTGATCCTCGCCATGCTGTCGCTGGCCGCGTTCAATGCCGGCGCCACCCCGCGCACCGTCTACCAGGGCACCCTGCAAGGGGCCGGTGAAGTGGTGCTGGAACTGGACGACGCGGCCGGCGCCAACGGGGTCGTGAGCGGGCGCTACTTCTATCCCAGGAGCGGCGTCGACATTCCCCTGCGCGGCACGGGCGACGTCCTGTACGAGCCCAAGCCGCACCCGGCGCGGCCGCCCGCCTCGGACAAGGCCACGATCGACGCGGCCGACCGCGCGGCCAGCTGGCAAGGCACGCGTGACGCCAAGGGTTATCACGGGCAATGGACCGACACGCGCACCGGCAAGCAGCGCCGCTTCGATCTGCGGCCGGTTGCGCATTACGACACCGAGCAGCTCGAACGCGACCGCGCCCGCGCGCGGGCCGAGCAGGTCGACCTGGGCGATGTCGACCTGAAGGCCGGCATCGACGCCAAGCGCGCGCCCTATGAAACGCTGAAGCTGGCGGGCCACGCCAAGCCGGTGGGCAAGGAAATCGGCGCGGGCGCGGTGGCCTACCGCATGTGGGTGGACCCGCGCACCCAGTTCGCGTATCCGCGGTTGAGCCGCCATCCCGATCCGCAGGTCATGCGGCGCGTCAACGATCTGCTGGAACAACGCCACTGGCGCAAGAGCCTGGGCGCGCTGGAGTGCATGGCGTTTGCCTACACCAGCCAGAGCGAGGCCGGCGGCACGCTGGGCGGGTTCGACGACGAGAACATCAACGTCACCTGGCTGTCGCGCGCGCTGATGACCGTGACGGAGGCGGGCAGCCTGGATTGCGGCGGCGCCCATCCGGCCAATCATTTCGAGCCGTACACCTTCGACCTGTTGCGCGGCGAGTACCTGGACTGGAACCGGGTGTTCGACGCCTACGTGCCGGGCAAGCGCAGCGTCGGCCGCGAACCGAGCGCGGCATTGCTGGGGCTGGTGGACCAGGTGGTCAAGGCCGGCCCGCCCGAAAGCCAGGCCGACCAGCGCCCCAACCTGGAAGACTGCGCCGATCTGTGGCCGCAGTACCTGGCCCTGGGCGCCGTGACGCCGGGCGCGCTGAGCCTGTCGGTGTCGGGCGTGGGCCATGCCTCGGGCGCTTGCCTGGGCACCCACGGCAGCGTGCCGTTCAAGGCGCTGCAACCCTATTTGAAACCGGGTGGGCAGGCGTATCTGGTGGCTGACTGATGCGCGAAGCGTGAAGAGGTCGAATCCGGCGCGCAACGCAGCCGGGGTGCGGATTCGGGCATATAGGACGGTTTCGTCCGCAAGTCGTTCCCACAGTTTCTTTCCAAGGACCTGCATGAATCCTGATAACCAGCGCCTGCTCGACGAATTGCGCGGCATCGTCGGCACGGCCCATGTCCTGACCGACCCGCAACATACCCAACGGTTCCGTACAGGATTCCGCTTCGGCTTCGGATCGGCGATCGCGGTTGCGCGGCCGGGCAGCCTTCTGGAGCAATGGCGATTGGTCCAGGCATGCGTGGCGCACGGCAAGATCGTGATCATGCAGGCGGCCAATACCGGCTTGACCGGGGGGGTCGACGCCGGACGGCGATGACTACGATCGGGAGATCGTGATCATCAGCACGTTGCGCATGAAGAAAATACAGCTGATCCGCGACGGGCATCAGGTGATCTGCTTTCCCGGCGCCACCTTGGACCAGCTGGAGAAAGCGCTCAAACCGCTGGGACGTGAACCGCACTCCGTCATCGGGTCTTCATGCATTGGCGCTTCGGTATTTGGAGGGATCTGCAATAACTCCGGTGGATCATTGGTGCAGCGCGGCCCCGCCTTTACCGAGATGGCCGTGTTTGCGCAATTGGGGCAGGACGGCAAACTATCCCTGGTCAACCACCTGGGCATCTCATTGGGAGAATCCCCCGAGGAGATCCTGCGGCGTCTGGATGACGGCACCTACCGTCCTGACGACATCGGCGATGGCGGACGCGGGTCGGATCAGGATTATGCGCGGCACGTCCGCGACGTCGACGCGGACTCGCCCGCGCGGTTCAACGCGGACCCGAAACGGCTGTACGAGGCTTCCGGGAGCGCCGGCAAGCTGATTCTCTTCGCCGTGCGCCTGGACACGTTTCCGGCGGAAACGCAGACCGACGTTTTCTACATCGGGACGAATGATCCGGCGGAACTGACGGATATTCGACGATACCTTCTGACGGCCTTGCCGGCGCTGCCCATCGCGGGGGAGTACATGCACAGGGATGCGTTCGATATCGCCGACGTCTACGGCAAGGACACTTTCCTGGCTATCCGCAGACTGGGCACCGCAAGGCTTCCCGCCTTTTTCGCGTTGAAAGCGCGCGTGGACAATTTCTGCGCGAGATTCCCGTTCTTCCCCAGGAACATGAGCGACCGGCTGTTGCAGTTCTTCAGCGAACGCTGTGGCGATCATCTGCCCGCTCGCCTGCGCGACTTTCGCGCCCGGTATGAACACTATCTGATGATCAAGGTGTCGAGAAAGCTGAAGGAGCCGCTTCAGGCTTTCCTGGATTCCTATTTCAACCAGGCCACGGGCGCCTATTTCCTGTGCTCCCCGGAAGAAGGCGCATCCGCCTTCCTGCTGCGATTCGCGGCGGCCGGCGCCGCCGTGCGCTACCGCGCCATGCATCCGGATGCGGTGGAGGATATCGTCGCGCTGGATATCGCCCTGAAGCGCAATGACCGGGACTGGCTGGAGGTTCTGCCCGAGGACATGGAGACCGACATGGTGGCCAAGCTCTATTACGGACACTTTCTTTGCCATGTCTTCCATCAGGACTACATCGTGAGAAAGGGCGTGGATTGCCTGGCGCTGGAGCACCGCATGTGGAAGCTGCTGGACGCCCGTGGCGCGCAGTATCCGGCCGAACACAACGTTGGACATCTGTATCGCGCCGGCCCCGAGCTTCGGAATTTCTACCGCGCCCTGGATCCTTGCAATCAGTTCAACCCAGGGGTCGGGCAGCTTTCAAAGTGCAAGAACTGGATGTGAGGCGCCGAAGTCGCTCGTCAGATCGCTGCCGCGTTCTGGTCACGACCCGTGGCGCGTCAATCCTCCTTCAACAACGCCAACACGTTCTGCGCCAACTGATTGGCCTGCGTCAAGGCGACCTTGCTGGCTTGCTGCAGGATCTGCTGGCGCGTCAGGTTGGAGGTTTCGACGGCGTAGTCCGCGTCCTCGATGCGGCTGCGGGCCTGGCCGAGGATATCGGCGGTGTGGTTGAGGTTGGTGATGACCGAGCCCAGGCGGTGCTGCATCGCGCCCAGCTCGCCGCGCAGGCTGTCGACCTGGCCCAGGGCGTGGGTCACCCGCTTCATGGGCACGACCTTGAGGTTCACGGTGGGCGGCGCGTGTTTCGGCTTGAAGGACACCTCGCCGGTGGACGAAATGCTGATGTCGTAGAAATTGCCATCGCTGCCGCTGATGACGTATTCGCCGTTGGCGTTGCCGGTGGCGTCGGTCAGGTAGTGCACCTTGCTGTGCTGGTCGAACAGGGGCCGGCCATCGTCGGCGGCGGGCACCGGCGCGAGGCTCTGGAGAAAATCGAACAGTCGGATGGGCGTGTCTTTCTTGACGGCGTCGGCGGCAGGCGGGGGGCCGGGGGGAGGCGCGACCACGGGCGGCGTGGGCGTGGGGGCCGGCACGGCAGGGGGGGGGCGACCGGAACCGGAAAGGTGCGGCCGACCAGCGTGGGCACGCCGCTGCGGGTGATCGCCGCCGCTTCCGCGGCGCTCAGGGTGGTTCTGTCCAGGCGCGGCAGGACGCTGATGTCGATGTCCACGACGCCTCCCACGGGCGCGGGCAAGGTGGGAATGCGGTACTCGTTGCGGGCGAGACCGCCGTGGACCTCCTGGACGAGGTATTGCGTCGTGCCGTTGAACTGGTAGCTCAGGAGATAGGCGTCGAATATCGTGAGGACGGTGGCGCCATTCCTGATGCTCAGGACGGCGGTGGTGGTGGGGGGGGCGCTATCGCGGGCGGCGGCGCGACCGCCGGTGGCGGGGCGATCGGCGCGGGCTCGGACTGGGTGTCGATCACCGTCCTGTCGACGGCGCTGCCCAGGCGCGGATCATGCACCACGTCGATCTGGTCCAGGTTCAGGGTTTTCGTGTTGACGAGCCTGGTGTTGAGGCTGAGCGTGTCGCCATCGTGGGCGCCGACCTGGATGGACAGATCGGCGTTCTGGGCCAGCACGTCGAGGCTGTTGAAGCGGGTCTGGTGCGAAATCCGCTCGATTTCACCGAGATGCTGGTCGATCTCGGCCTGGATGGATTCCAGGTCGCCGATCGAGTTGGTGGAATTCTGCGCCTGCACGGCGAGTTCGCGGATGCGTTGCAGGCTGTGGCCCATCTCGCCCAGCGCGCCCTCGATGGTCTGCGCCAGCGAGATGCCGTCATTGGCGTTGCGCGCCGCCTGGTGCTGCGCGCGGATCTGGGCGGTGAAATGATTGGCGATGGATTCGCCGGCGGCATCGTCCGCGGCATGGTTGATGCGCAGGCCGGACGACAGCCGCTCCGTGGCCACGGCCTGCGCGGATTCCGACTTGCCCAGGTTGGTGCGCGCCCGTAACGACAGGGACTGGTTTCTGATCGAGGGCATGAGGTTCTCCAATGCGAGGTTGCCAGCCCGGCCAATGTGGCGGCTGTCAGCGGTATCCGGGCTGTCGTGCTGCGGGAATGGCGCGGGTTGATTCGAGCCGTCGTGGACGGCGTGGTGCGTGACGAGTCAGGGCGCCGAGCGATGTGGGGTCGATGATGGCACGCGGCCCACACTGGGTGGGCCGGTTTGCGCCGAACGGGCGCGGCTTTGTTTATCCGAAGAGGGATAGATCATTCTAAAAATGCTAAGCCGATCCCCCGCCGGCCGTCTCGCCGCGCGCTCGAATCCCGGATTCATCCGACGCGGCGAGCGTCTGGTCGGCGCGTCGCCGTGGCGTCGATCCGGGCATAGAGGCCGAACCGGCCGCCCGATAAGCCGCTTTGGGGACTCAAGACCGCTCCCAAAGCCGATAAACGGTGTGTCTCTGTTGACGACGTTACCGCCCATGCCGAGCATGGGGTCCTGCAATGGGGATCATGATGCATAACCCTCCGCATCCGGGCGAAGTCCTTCGGGAAGATGTCATCGCCGCCTTGGGGCTGTCCGTGACGGAAGCCGCCGATCGGCTGGCGATGTCACGGGTGGCCCTGTCCCGGGTGCTCAATGGCAAGGCGGGCATCAGCCCGGACCTCGCTGTCCGGCTGGAGCAAGCCGGGGCGGGTACCGCGCAGGCATGGGTGGCGATGCAGGCGAATTACGATCTGTGACAGGCCTTGCAACATGCGCAGCCGCCAGTCAGGCCCCTGGCGTCCGCGGCGCCTGGACGATGACGGGTCCATGCCCTATCCGACCCGCGCGGCATCGGGCTGCGCCTGCGCCTTCAACCAGCGCTTGAAATCGTCCACGACTTCCCTGGCATCGGTGCGCGCATAGAGGCTGAACCGGCCGCCCGTGTCCTGGAAGCCGAGGGGGGCGGCCAGCCGGCCGGCCCGGATATCGGCCTGCGCCAGTTCGCGGGGCGCGATGCCGATGCCCAGGCCCGCCACGGCGGCTTCGAGCATGTGACCGAGCTGGTCGAACTGGCGCCTGGGCTGCTGCGCGCCGAGCGTCACGCCGCTGGCCTGCGCCCAGTGTTCCCAGGCGGCGGGGCGCGCCGCGGCATGCAGCAATGGCGAGCCCAGCACGTCGGCCGGCCGCCGGATCCGCCCGGCCAGCGCCGGCGCGCAGACCGGCCCGATGCTTTCCTGGAACAGCGGCACCGCCTCGATGTCCGGCGAACGGTGCTCGTCGGCCACGATCAGCACATCGACCACGCGCCGCTCCAGCAACGCGATGTCGGCCGCCGTCTGCAGGCGCACCTGGACGCCGGGATGGGCGCGCTCGAAGTGCTCGAGCCGCGGAATGATCCAGTTGGACAACAGGCTGGCCGGCGCGCCGATCACCACCTCGGTCGATGCCGAGCGGCCGAGCAATTCGGCCAGGCGCTGTTCGAGCATGTCGAACGCCGGCAGGCAGACGCGGTGCAGATCCTGGCCCGCCGCGGTCAGCCGCACGCCCTCCGAATGCCGCTCGAACAGCTTGCCGCCGAGCCAGGTCTCGAGCTGCCGGACCTGCTGGCTGACCGCGCTGTGCGACACGCCCAGCTCTTGCGCCGCGAGCGACAGGTTCAGGTGGCGGGCGGCGCTGTCGAAGACGCGCAGCGAGTTCATGGGAGGCAGGTTTCTCATGCCGTTGATATTAGAAAATCTGATACCGATGAGCAAGAAATCTATGATTTATCTGGATGTTTTGTCTGGATACCATGGTTGTCATGTTCCCGAAGGCCTGAAACCATGTCTTTTATCCCCCATCCTGAATACCCCGATGCCGCCGGGCAGTTCGGCCGTTATGGCGGCCGCTACATGCCCGAGACGCTGGCGCCCGCGCTCGATGCGCTGGAACACACCTTCCGCGCGGTGCGCGAGGACCCCGCCTTCTGGGCCGAATACCGCGCCATGCTGGCCGACTACGTGGGACGCCCGAGCCCGCTGCTGCATGCCCAGGCGCTCAGCGAGGAGCTGGGCGGCGCGCGCATCTTCCTCAAGCGCGAGGACCTGAATCACACCGGCGCCCACAAGATCAACAATTGCCTGGGCCAGGCGTTGCTGGCGCGGCGCATGGGCAAGCGCCGCGTCATCGCCGAGACCGGCGCCGGGCAGCACGGGGTGGCCACCGCCACGGTGTGCGCCTTGTTCGGCCTGGAATGCGTCGTCTACATGGGCGCCGTCGACGTGGCGCGGCAGTCCTCCAACGTGGCGCGCATGGAGATGCTGGGCGCCCAGGTCCGGCCGGTGCCGGACGGCAGCGCCACGCTGAAGGACGCGATGAACGCCGCCATCCGCGACTGGATCGCGCATCCGGACGACACCTATTACCTGCTGGGCACCGGAGCCGGGCCGCATCCCTATCCCTGGCTGGTGCGCGAACTGCAGAAAGTCATCGGCGAGGAAACGCGCGCGCAGATCCTCGCGAAGACCGGACGGCTGCCGGACGCGATGGTCGCCTGCGTGGGCGGCGGCTCCAACGCCATCGGCTTCTTCTATCCGTTCCTGAACGACGCCGGCGTGCGGCTGTTCGGCATCGAGGCGGCCGGGCGCGGCACGCAGACCGCCGAGCACGCGGCCAGCATCGGCGAGGGATCCCCCGGCGTTCTGCATGGCTGCCGCAGCTACTTCCTGCAGGACGCGGACGGCCAGATCCAGAACGCGCATTCGATCTCGGCCGGTCTCGACTACCCGGGCGTCGGCCCGGAACACGCGCTGCTGCACGATACCGGGCGGGTCGTCTACGAATCGGTCACCGATGCCGAGGCGGTCGACGCCTTTCTGTGGCTGACGCGCCGGCAGGGCATCATCCCCGCGCTGGAAAGCGCCCATGCCCTGGCCTACGCCAGGCAACTCGCGCCGCGCATGGACCGCGAGCAGGCGCTGGTGGTCTGCCTGAGCGGGCGCGGCGACAAGGACTTGAATTCGGTCCTGCAATTCACCGGAGACGCCGCATGAGCCGTATCGAACAGACTTTGGCGGCGTTGCGCGCCGCCGGCCGGCCGGGCCTGGCCGCCTATTTCACGGCGGGAGACCCGTCCTACGATCACTGTCTCGCCTTGCTGAAAGGCCTGCCCGAAGCGGGGGCCGACCTGATCGAACTGGGCATGCCGTTCAGCGACCCGATCGCCGACGGGCCCGTGCTGCAACAGGCCAATGCGCGCGCACTGAAGGCGGGGCAGACCTTGCGCCGCACGCTCGACCTGGTCGCCGCCTTCCGCGAGGAGGACGAGCGCACGCCGGTCGTGCTGATGGGCTATCTGAACCCGCTGCTGCGCTATGAAGCGGCCAGCTTCATGGCCGACGCGGCCTGGGCCGGCGTCGACGGGCTCATCGTGGTGGACCTGTCGCCCGAGCATGCCGCCGGCATTGAACGGCTGGCGCGGCGGCACGGCATCGCCATCATCAAGATGACCGCGCCAACGACCACGGCGGAACGCCTGGACAGGGTGCTGGAAGGCGCCAGCGGGTTCGTGTACCACGTGATGCTGGCGGGGACGACGGGCGCGGCGCTGCCTTCGGACGCCGTAATCGCCGGTGCGCTGGAACGGATCCGGGCGAAGACCTCCCTGCCGATTGCCGCGGGCTTCGGCGTGCGGACCGCCGAACAATTGAAGGCGGTCGGGCGCCATGCGGATCTGGTGGCGGTGGGGACCCGGCTGGTCGAGGTGCTGGCGGCGGGCGGGGTGGCGGCGGCGCTGGCGGAAGTGCGAGGGTTGGGGGCGGCGGCAAGAGGGGGGTGATGGCTGGATGGGACACCGGCGGTTTCCCGAGGTGGGCAAATCCCTTCACACCCCGACCCGTCCGAGCGCCTGCGGCCCTACGCTGATCCGTTTCTCGGGAGACGGATATCAAGGGGCGCATATTCTGCCTGGCCATCGTGGCGGGCGCGGGAGCGGTGCAGACACTGGCGGCGCTGCCCGGGGCGGGGTTCTATCTGTCGGCCGGGGCGGCCTGCGCCCTGTTGCCGCTGGCTGTGCGGCGTTGGCGCGGCCGGCTGGCGGGGATGCTGGCCTGCCTGGCCGCGGGACTGCTGGCGGGCGCCGTCAACGCCGCGATACAGGCGCAATGGCGGCTGGACGACGCCTTGGCCGACCTGCACCAGAACGCCGTCGCGCGGCTGGCGTTGCGTGTGGCCGAGCTGCCCGACGATGAGGCGGGCGGCGTGCGTTTCGTCGGCGAGCAGGTCGGGCCGCCGCGTTCCGGCATTCCGCGGCGCATCCTGGTGTCGTGGTTGGCGCCGCCCGGCGCGCAGCCGGGGCTGCCGGCGGTGGCGCCGGGCCAGGTGTGGCGCATGGCGCTGGTGCTGCGCCGGCCGCATGCGCCGCTCAATCCCGACGCGCCGGATGGCGAGGCGCGCCTGTTCGCGCGTGGCCTGCGCGCCACGGGCACGGTGCGGGGGCAGCCCCGCTTGCTGGAAGACCAGCCCTGGGCGTCAGCCGGTGTCGCCATCGAGCGGGCCCGGTATCGGGTGCGCGCAGGCATGCGGCGCGCCCTGGGCGGACATCGCTACGCGCCGGTGCTGATCGCGCTGGCGATCGGCGACCAGGCTGGCGTGGCGCGCGACGACTGGCGCCTGTTCAATCGCAGCGGCATCACGCATCTGGTGTCCATCAGCGGCATGCATGTGACGTCGATCGCGGGCCTGGCGGGCTGGCTGCTGGCGTCGATGTGGCGGCGCGCGCGCTGGCGCGGCGGCGGGCTGGCCGAGCGGGTGCCGGCGCGCATCGTCGGCGGCGCCGCGGCGATGGCGGTGGGGCTGGCGTATTGCCTATTGGCGGGTTGGGGCGTGCCGTCGCGGCGCACGTTCTTCATGTTGCTGGTGGTGTTGGCGGCAGGCTGGTCGCGCCTGCGGGTATCGGCGGGCCGGGTGCTGGCGTTTGCCGCCGCGGCAGTGGTGATGCTGGATCCGTGGGCGCCGATGGCGGCGGGCTTCTGGCTGTCGTTCGGCGCGGCGGCGATCCTGCTGCGCGTGGCGCAGGCGCCGCGCGACGCGGATGCCGGATGGGGGCAGCGCTGGCGCGCGACGCTGTCGCAGGCCGTGCGCTTGCAGCTGACGGTGACGCTGGGCTTGACGCCGTTGCTGGCGTTCCTGGTGCACCAGGTGTCGCTTGGGTCGCCGCTGGCCAACGCGGTGGCGATTCCGGCGGTGACGTTCCTGGTCACGCCGCTGGCGCTGCTGTGCGCCATGTTCTCCGTGGCGCCGGCCACGGCCGGCGTGGCCGCGGTGGCGGGGCAGGCGGGCGCGTGGGTGTTCGACCTGGCGATGACGGTGGTGGCCTGGGTGGGCAATGCGGAGTGGGCTAGCTTCACGGTGGCGGCGGCGCCGTGGCCATGGCTGCTGTGGGCGCTGGCCGGCATGGTGTGGGCCTTGCAGGCGCAAGGCTGGCCGGCGCGGCGGCTGGGCTGGCTGTGCATGCTGCCGCTGTTGTGCTGGCGGCCGGCGCGGCCCGAGCCGGGCGACTGGCGCATGAGCGCGATGGATATCGGGCAGGGCAGCGCGATCCTGGTGGAAACCGCGAGCCAGACCCTGTTGTTCGATGCGGGGCCGCGCCACTTCGGCGGCGGCGATGCCGGCGAGCGGGTGATCGCGCCGCAGTTGCTGGCGCGCGGCATCGGTAAGCTGGATGTGCTGGTGCTGTCGCACGCGGACCTGGATCACGTGGGCGGCACGCGCTCGGTGCTGGCGGCGGTGCCGGTGGCGCGCAGCTATGCGTCGTTCGATGTGGCGCAATGGCTGCGGCGCGATGCCCGGTCGTGGCCCGAGCCGCGCGCGGGTGTGGCGACCGGCGCCGGACGGCCCGCGGACGGGGGGGCGGACGTGGCGGCGGATCGTGCGCCGGACGCGGGGACGGTCTATGTCCCGCCTGCGCGGATGCTGCGCTGCGAGCGCGGCGACAGCTGGCGCGTCGACGGCGTGACCTTCACCTTTCTGCATCCCGCGCCGGGCGCCGAGGTGCGCGGGGGCGACCGCAATGCCAACAGCTGCGTGCTGCGCATCGAGGGCCGCGCCCATTCGCTGCTGCTGACGGGCGACATCGGCGTGGCGCAGGAGCGCGAGCTGGCCGCGCTGGGCCTGCCGCCGACCGATATCGTGCTGGCGCCGCATCACGGGTCGGCGTGGTCATCCGGGCGGGAACTGGTGGCGGCCTCGCACGCCGGCCACGCGATTGCGCAGTGCGGCTACTTGAACCGTTTCGGACATCCGGCGCCGGCGGTGGAGCGGCGCTGGCTTCGCGCCGGCGCGGCCTTCTGGCGCAGCGACCGCGATGGGGCGGTGCTGGCCGAGTCGCGCGCCGGCGGCCTGTCGGTGTGGGCGCAGCGCGTGCGGCAGCGGCGCTACTGGCAGGGGCGTTGAACCGGCCGGCCCCTGACTCAGCCGGCCTTGGCCTGCGTTGCGCTGATGCCGCACCATTGGGCAATGAAAAGCGCGATGGTCTTGGTGATCAGCCGCAGCGATTCGAGATGGACGCGTTCGTCAAAGCCATGGATGTCGAGCGACTTCGGACCATAGACCAGTGTCGGCATGTCGCCATAGATCACGAAGACGCGGGCGTCGAGATAGCCCGGAGTCGTGAAGCTTTCGAGGTCGCTCTTGAAGGCCTGCTGGTGGCATTCGCGCAGCGTGTTTTCGGCATCGCTGCCTTCTTCGAGCACGTAGCCCTCGGCATAGAAGCCGGTGTAGGTGACCTGGGGCGGCGTGCCGCCAAGCCGCGGGTCGGCGACGGCGTCGCGCAGGCAGGCGTCGATCTGCGCGCGGGCCTCATCCGCGGTGGTGCCCGGATAGATCGCCGCGCGCACGTCGAATTCACACCAGGGCGGTACCGTCGACGGCCAGTCGCCGCCCTCGATCTTGCCGATATTGAAGTTGATCGGATGGTCGAGGTGTTCGAAATGACGGTGGCAGTGGTGTTCCGCGTTCCATTTCGCCTCGATCCCGCGCAGCGCTTCGATGGCGGCGTAGGCGGCGTCGATGGCGTTGAAGCCGTTGGCCATCTCGCGGGTATGCGTGGGATGACCCTGCACGCGGACCTTGAACCACAGGACGCCGACGTTGGCTCGGACCAGCATGTTTTCTTCCGGCTCCGGAATGATCACGGCGTCGGCCTGGTAGCCGCGCAGCAAGGCGGCCAGGGCGCCGTTGCCGGAGCATTCCTCTTCGACCACCGACTGGAAGTAGATCGGGGCGGCGGGTTCATAGCCGGCGGCGCGCACGGCGTCGTAGGCATACAGGTTGGCGGCCAGGCCCGCCTTCATGTCGGCCGCGCCGCGGCCATACATCCAGCCGTCGATGATCGCCGGATCCCACGGCGAGCGGGTCCACATGTCCACGGGGCCGGTGGGCACCACGTCGATATGCCCGTTCAGGATGAGCGAACGGCCCTGCTGCTGCGCGGGACGATAGGTGCCGACGACATTGAAGGCGTTTTCGTACGAGACGGTCACCGGGCCGAAGCCGGGGTGGGCCTCGATGTCCTTGACGTCGATCTTCCAGCGGTCCATCGCGAAGCCGCGCGCGCGCATCGCCTCGTAGAGGAAGTCCTGCGCGGTATGTTCCTGTTCCCGCAGCGAAGGAAAGCGCACGAGATCCTGGGTGAAGGCCAGCTGGGCGTCGAAATGCGCGTCGACGGCCTGCAGGATCCGGCGGGTCTGCTCCTCGGAGAGGGCGGGCGGGGTGGTGGTCTGTGTCATGGGGGTTCCTGAAAGAAGGGAAGAGCGGCGAGTCAGGCGGCAGGGGCGGGGGTGATGCCCGGCGCGTCCAGCGCGAGGCGGCGCTTGTGGCCGGCCAGCGCCCAGATCGACACCAGCGTGATCGCTGAAAGCATCGAGTAGAAGAACGCGAGCGGCAGCCACTGTCCGGGGTAGTGATAGGTCAACCAGGTGCCGACCAGCGGCGTCATGCCGCCGGCGACCGCGCCGCACAGCTGGTACGACAGCGAGATGCCGGAGTAGCGCACGTGGGTGGGGAACGCCGAGCTGATGTAGCCGGCCATCGCGGAATAGATCGCGGCCATGAAGACCAGCACGATGGCGATGCCGCCGATGATGCTGTACGGCGTGCCCTGCGACACGAGCATGAACATGGGATAGGGCGCCAGCACCGAGCAGAAGGCAGCCGTGATGAGCACCCGGGTGGGACCGAGGGCGTCGGCCAGCCAGGCCGCCAGCGGCTGCACGAAGAACTGGATGATGGCGACCACGAACAGGCAGTCGAGGATCAACGTGCGGCTCAGGCCCATCGTCTGGGTGGTGTACGACAGCATGAAGGTGTTGGTGAAGTAGATGCCGCCGATCGCCACGGTGCACACGCCCATGCACAGCAGCACGGTGCGCCAGGCGGTGCGCAGCACTTCCTTGGCCGGGATCTCGGCGCGCTCCTGGCGTTCGAGCACCTTGGCGAAGTCGGGCGATTCATTGACGCCGACCCGGATGAAGTAGCCGACCAGCAACAGCACCGCGCTGATCAGGAAGGGCACGCGCCAGCCCCAGCTGACGAAATCGGCTTCGTCCAGGGTCGTCAGCAAGCGGAAGGCGAGCAGCGAGAGGATCAGGCCGGCCGGGCTGCCCAATTGGGCGAACGAGGCGGCGAAGGTGCGGCGGCGTTGCGAGGCATGTTCGCCGGCCATCAACACGGCGCCGCCCCATTCGCCGCCGACGGCCAGGCCCTGCGCCAGGCGCAGCAGCAGCAACAGCGCGGGCGCCCACAAGCCGGCGCTGGCGTAGCTCGGCAGCAGGCCGATGCCGACCGTGGCCAGGCCCATGATGACCAGGGTCGCCATCAGCGCGTTCTTGCGGCCGACGCGGTCGCCGAGATGGCCGAAGATGACGCCGCCGAGCGGCCGCGCCAGGAAGCCGGCGGCGAAGGTGCCGAATGACGCCATGGTGCTGACGAATGGATCGGCCGTGGGGAAGAAGACTTTGCCGAAAACCAGCGCGGCGGCGGTGGCATAGATATAAAAGTCGTACCACTCGATGGTGGTGCCGACGAATGCGGCGGTTGCGGCCCGGACGGGCTGGCGCGCCGCCGGCGCATGGGCGGGAGCGGTCATGGTTTTCCTCTTGGGAGTTTGTCGTTGTTCGAAGGCGTGTTTATCGCTCTCGCGCCGATATAACGTCAATTTATGATTTTTAATTTTTTACTTAAGTAAAATTGATGTCTTCTGATTTCCCGCAAGGACCCCCGATGACGCGCGCTCACCCCGCCGACCCCCGCAGCGGCGATCGCCTCGACTGGAACCTGCTGCGCACCTTCCTGGTCATCGTGCAGGAGCGCAGCATCAGCGGCGCGGCCGCCAAGCTGCACCTGACGCAATCGGCGGTCAGCCAGGCGCTCAAGCGGCTGGAGGAACAGCTGGACCGGCGCCTGATCGAACGGCACAACCAGGCGTTCACCGTTACCAATGCCGGTGAAGAGGTATGCCGCGCGGCCGAGGCGATCTACGGCAACGTGTCGCAGCTGCTGGCCGATGTCTCGCAGACGGAGGTCGAGGCGACCGGCCGCATCCATCTGCTGGTCGCCAGCCGCATCCATTCACAGGTCTACGACGATTTCTGGGCGGCGTTCCACAAGGCCTGGCCGCGTATCGACGTGCAGATGGATGTGCTGCCCAGCAGCGAGATCGTCACGCTGATGCAGCAGCGCGTGGGCACGGCGGGTATCGCGTTGTGCCGGCAGATGCCCAAGCGGCTCGAGAACAAGGTTTTCCTGCATCAGCGCTACGCGCTGTTCTGTGGACGCAACCATGCGCTGTTCGGGCGGCAGGATCTGCGCATCGAAGACCTGATGGGCGAGAACTTCGTCTCTTTCGCCAGCGATGCCCTGGGCGACAGCCTGTCGCCGTTGACGATCTTTCGCGACCAGCGCGGCTTTTCAGGGCGGGTGGTGGCGACATCCACGCAGCATGACGAGGTCAAGCGGCTGCTCATCGCCGGTTTCGGCATCGGCTGCCTGCCCGAGCACAGCGTGCGGCGCGACCTGGCCGAGGGCCGGTTGTGGCGGCTGCCGCCTGGCGAAGGCGTGTGCTCGGTCGATCTGCACCTGTTGTGGCATCGGGATGTGCAACGCAGTCCGGCCGAGGCCGCCTTCCTCAAGCACTTTCGCGACTATATCGACGGCTTCACCATGGCCGAACGGCTGGTGCCCGGCAATCTGCCGCCGCTTTGACGCGCGCGGTCCGGCCCACGGGTCAGCGCGGCCTGGCGGCGATGCCGTCGCGCACCTGGCGGAACATCGTCATCGCGGCCGGCATGGCGTCGCGCAGGGTGGCGCAGGCCATGTGGACGCTGCCCTGTGGCAGAACGACGTCGGCGTAGTAGTACAGCGTGTCCGCGCGGCCGGGGCCCGGCGCCGCGATGTAGTCCAGGCCTTGCACACCGCCGAGGGTGAACCGGTCGTATAGCTCGATGGATCCGCGCAGGTTGCGTTGCCGGCGTTCGGCCGCGGCGACCTGGGCGCGCAGCGTGGGCGCGGCCGACGGCTTGGCGCCCGCGGGCGTGGCGAGGAAACCGATGCGGCAGAGGTACTTGGCGTCCGGCGCCGGAGGCGGAAAGCCGTCGGGGCTGGACACCTCGATCAAGGCATCGTATCGGCCGCGGGCGGAGGCGGGGCCGACGCGCATCGGCGAGGGCACGGTGACGCCGAAGCCGGTGGCGGCATCGACGTAGCGGCGCGGCGGAATGTCGGCGGGCGGACCCCGGTCGGTGGCGGGCGCCGTGTCGTCTTCCTGCTGGAAGCGCAGCGGCAGCATGAGCTCGGTCTTTTCCTGGGTCATGGCGTCCGGAAAGGCCGGCAGCGGGCCGGCGCGCCGCACCATGGCGACGGCGGCCTGGTCGACGGCGGCGTCGCCGGAGGACCGGCTCACCACGACGTCGTAGATGGCGCCGTTGCGCAGCGCCGTGATCTTCAGGGACAGGCTGATCGGACCGCTGAGGCGGTGCGCCTCTTTCGGATAATCCAGGCGGCTGATCAGGCGGCGTTGCACGGCCCGGGTCCATTCGGCTTCGTTGCCGGGGGCGGCGGCCATGACGGGGACGGCGGCGCAGGCCAGGGCAAGGGCCAGGCCGATAGCGAGCAAGCGTGAGCGCATGGGGGAGTCTCTCCTGGTCAGCCGAAGGCGGCGCGCACCGCGTCGAAGGCGGCCGCGATCATGGGTTCCTCGCGCCGCGAGGCCAGCGTGATGAAGGCCAGTTCCGCCTCGATCGACAGCCCCGGCGCCAGCGCCAGCCCGTGCGCCTGCGATTCGCGCAGGGCGATGGAGTCGCGCGCCAGGGTCAGGCCGACGCCGGAGCGCACCAGGTCCAGCATCGAGGCCTCCTGGTCGACCTCGGCGACCGCGTTGGGGGCGACGCCCAGTTCGCTGAATTTCGCCGCGAGCAGGCGGTGATGGACCGAGTCGGGCGGCGTCCAGATCCAGGGCAGGCCGGCGATTTCGTGCCAGCCGCGGCCGGCCAGTTGTGGCCCCCAGCCCTTGGGCGCCACCACGTAGTACGAGAACGCCGCCAGCGGCAGGGCGTGCAGCGCCGGCTGGCCGTGCCCCGGGCCGCGCGGGCCGAGCGAGAAGCCGACATCCAGCTCGCCGTTGCGCACCAGGCGGGCGACCGAGCCGGACATGCCGTGGCGCAGGGTGGGGCGGATCTTGGGGTAGTGCTGCACCAGGTATTGCAGGGTGGCGCCCAGCCGCAGGAATTCGGGGTCGAGGATGGTGCCCAGGCGCAGTTCCCCCTGCACCGTGACGCGCAGCGCGCCGATGGCGCGCTCGAAGTCTTCCAGCGCGTCCAGCACGCGCTGGGCCGAGGGCAGCAGGGCGCGGCCGTCGGCATTGGGCGCCAGGCCCTGGGCGGTGCGGGTGAACAGCGGCAGGTCCAGGGCCTCCTGGAAGCTCTTGAGCTGCAGGCTGAGCGCCGGCTGCGTCAGGTGCAGGTGCTCGGCCGCGCGCGTCAGGTTGCCGACGCGCGCGACGGCGGCAAAGGTGCGGATGTGCTTGAGGTCCATGGCTCGTTTCCCGCGTAAAGGGCGATACCCATTATTAAAGAGACTTATAAAGCGCTTTTCAACAATTC
Source organism: Achromobacter sp. 2789STDY5608615 (assembly GCF_001298995.1). NCBI lineage: Bacteria > Pseudomonadati > Pseudomonadota > Betaproteobacteria > Burkholderiales > Alcaligenaceae > Achromobacter > Achromobacter sp. 2789STDY5608615. The sequence continues at coordinate 6,347 of NZ_CYTY01000043.1, read as the reverse complement.
ATTGGACAGGGCCGGCCGGCTGCGCGACAGTGGCACGGCCACTTGAGACTTAAAAGAAGAAGCGCAAATGGAGACATACGACTACATCATCGTGGGCGCGGGGTCGGCGGGCTGCGTGCTGGCCAACCGCCTGAGCCGCGATCCCGCGGTGCGCGTGCTGCTGCTGGAGGCGGGCGGGCGCGACAACTACCACTGGATCCACATCCCGGTCGGCTACCTGTATTGCATCGGCAATCCCCGCACCGACTGGATGTACCGCACCGGCGCCGAGCCGGGCCTGGGCGGACGCTCGCTGATCTATCCGCGCGGTCGCGTGCTGGGCGGCTGCTCATCGATCAACGGCATGATCTACATGCGCGGCCAGCGCCAGGACTATGACGAATGGGCCGGGATCGCCGGCGATCCGGCGTGGAGCTGGGACCAGGTGCTGCCGGTGTTCAAGCGCAGCGAGGACCATTACCGCGGGGGGCGACGAATTCCACGGCGCCGGCGGCGAATGGCGGGTCGAGGCGCAGCGGCTGCGCTGGGACATCCTCGACGCCTTCGCCGATGCGGCCGCGCAGGAAGGCATTCCGCGGGTGCAGGATTTCAACCGGGGCGACAACTTCGGGGTCGGCTATTTCGACGTGAACCAGCGCCGCGGCTGGCGCTGGAATACCGCCAAGGCGTTCCTGCGGCCGGTGCGCGAGCGCAGCAACCTGCACGTGATGACGGGCTCGCACGCCGAGCGCCTGCTGTTCGAGGGCACGCGCTGCGTCGGCGTGCAGGTGCGGCGCGAAGGCCAGTCCGTCGGCGTCCGCGCCGCGCGCGAAGTGGTGCTGGCGGCCGGCGCCGTCAACACGCCGCAATTGCTGGAACTGTCGGGGATCGGCGAGCCGGCGCGCCTGCGCGAAAGCGGCATTGCGCTGCGCCATGCCTTGCCGGGCGTGGGCGAGAACCTGCAGGACCATCTGCAACTGCGCGTCATCCTGAAGGTGCGCGGCGTGAAGACGCTGAATCGCATCGCCTCGACCTGGTGGGGCAAGGCCGGCATCGGGCTGGAATACCTGCTCAACCGCAGCGGGCCGATGAGCATGGCGCCGTCGCAACTGGGCGCCTTCGCCAAGTCCGATCCGGGCCAGGCGCGCGCCAACCTGGAATTCCATGTGCAGCCCTTGTCGCTGGGCGCGTTCGGCGAGCCGCTGCATGGCTTTGACGCGTTCACCGCCAGCGTCTGCAACCTGCGGCCGGCATCGCGCGGCAGCGTGCACGCGCAGGGCGTGGACGGCTCGTTGCCGCCGGTCATCACGCCGAACTATCTGCGCGAGGAACAGGACCTGAAGGTGGCGGCGGACGCGATCCGGCTGGTGCGGCGCATCAGCGCGGCGCCGGCGCTGCAGCGCTACCAGCCCGAGGAATGGCTGCCGGGCCCGGCCTACCAGAGCGAGGCCGAGCTGCGCGAGGCGGCCGGCAAGATCGGCACCACCATCTTCCACCCGGTCGGCACCTGCGCCATGGGCCGCCGCGCCGATGACGGCGCGGTGGTCGATGCGCGGCTGCGCGTGCATGGCCTGCAAGGCCTGCGCGTGGCCGATGCGTCGATCATGCCGACGATCACGTCGGGCAACACCAATTCACCGACCATCATGATCGCGGAGCGGGCGGCGCAGATGATCCTGGAGGATGCGGCGGGCGTCGGCGCCGAGGCGCGGGCGGCCGAGCTGGTGGCGTGATGGGAGCGTGATGGGGGCGCCCGCGATGAGGCGGGCAAGACTGCGCGCGACTCATTCACCCTGCTGACCCGCTATCGGCCGCTGCTCCAGTTGGAGGCGCAGCGGCCGATATCCTCGTCAACGCAGCGAGCGGTACATCTCCTGGCGCTGCGGATGCGTCAGGATCACCTGCCACAGCTGCCCTTCGCGCGAGCGGAAGAAGCCGGCGCAACACATCAGGTAGTACTGCCACATGCGGTAGAAGCGCGTGCCGTAGCGTTCCTGCAGCCGTGGCCAGGCGCGCTGGAAGTTGTCCCACCAGGCCATCAGCGTGCGGTCGTAGTCGGCGCCGAAGTTGTGCCAGTCCTCGATGATGAAGCGGCCTTCGACCGCGGTGCTGATCTCGCGCGCCGAGGGCAGCTTGCCGTTGGGGAAGACGTAGCGGTCGATCCAGGGATCGGTGCTCTGGCTGGTCGAGGCGATGCCGATGGTGTGCAGCAGGAAGATGCCGCCAGGCGCCATCAGGCGCTGCACGTTGGTGAAGTAAGTGTCGTAGTTCTTGGGGCCGACGTGTTCGAACATGCCGACCGACACCACCTTGTCGAAGCTGCCCTGCAGGTCGCGGTAGTCCTGCAGCAGCAGTTCCACCGGCAGGCCGCGCACGCGTTCCTGGGCCAGCGCCAGCTGTTCCTTGGAGACGGTGACGCCGGTGACCCTGGCGCCGTAGCGTTCGGCGGCGAACTTGGCCAGTCCGCCCCAGCCGCAGCCGATGTCCAGCAGGGTCTCGCCGGGCTTGAGCTGCAGCTTGCGGCAGATCATGTCGAGCTTGGCTTCCTGCGCGGCTTCCAGCGTGTCGGCCTGTTCCCAGAAGGCGCAGGAGTAGATCATGCGGCTGTCGAGCATGGCCTCGAACACGTCGTTGCCGGCGTCGTAGTGCTGTTCGCCGACCTCGAAGGCGCGGCTGCGCGATTGCAGGTTGAACAGCTTGTGGCGCAGGTGTTCGGCGATCAGCTTGACGCGCGCCAAGCCCAGGGCGGCCGAGCCCATGTCGGCGCGCAGCAGGCGGGTGAAGAGTTCGTCGAGCTGCTCGCAATCCCATTCGCCGTCCATGTAGGACTCGCCCAACCCCAGCGACCAGCTGGCGAAGACGCGTTCGTACATGTGCTTGTCATGAACCTGGATGTCCCAGGGGCGCGAACCGTTGATCTGGACGTCGGCGCGCGCCAGTACGTCCTGCAGGACCTTGGGCGGTTCGGGCGGCGGGGCGGCCTCCGGGCGGGAGGGCGTTAGCTGAGTAGTCGGACTGCTTTGGTGCATAGTGGCTCCATATCAATTCTGGACTGACTGATCTGGCAATGCTCGAAGCGCATAACTCTCGCCCGGACCGGCGGATGGAATCCAATTTAATGATTGAATCGGGCCGATAGGCAATCTAATTTCAGCGGGCCGTCAGCGCCGGGATACCTCGGCCACTGAACCGGGACCCGCCAATCTTAACCAACGTATGCTGCTGCGCAAGGCCCAGGTGCATCCTGCCACCAACAGGCCCGTGGCGACGATAAAGACCATGGAAGTAATGGTGTCGTTGATATCGAACGAATAATCGTAACGATGACCTGACCAATAACCCAGGAGGCTGTACAGCAGCACCGCGGCCAGCAGCAGTAGCCAGGGTGTGCGCGGCAGCCGTTCCAGCCCCGGCCGCTGGCCGGTGAAGGCGCGGATGCTGCGCCGCAGCCACCATAGCGCGGCGAGCGCCGGCAGGGCCAGCGCGTAGCGGGAAATCAGGACCACTCCGAAGATGTCGCCGCTGGCGGTCAGCGTCAGCAGCCAGGGCGGCACCAGCAGCAGCGCCAGCAGCCAGGCCAGCACCAGTTGCGGGCGGCTGCCGCGGCCGGCCCGCGCGCCGACGGCCAGGCCGATGATCAGCACGCCGAACAGGGCGGCGATGAAGAGCAGGGCGGCGGCGACGTAGCCGCCATTGAGCATGTATCCACCGGGCATGGCGCGTGGGGTTCCCGAAGCCGTGAGGCGACGCGCCATTCTAGGCCAGTCAGCCGCCATCGAAAGGCGTTGCGGGCGCGTCGCGGGCGGCGGGAACGCCGCTACACTGGTTGCCTGTTGTCGGCGGGCCGCGGTCCGCCGTGTCGCGTCCGTTTCAAGGGGAGCCCCATGGCCACGCGCATTCATCTTTTCGGCGCATCCGGCTGCGGCGCCACCACGCTGGGCGCGGTCCTGGGCGAGCGCCTGGACGTGCCCCACCTGGAAGCGGACGACTACTACTGGGTGCCGACCGATCCTCCCTTCACCGACAAGCATCCCAAGGAGGAACGCTGGCGCCGCATCCGCGAACGGCTGCGGGGGCATGACGACTGGGTGCTCAGCGGCGGCTCGGTCTACAACTGGGGCGAAGGGCTGGTGCCCGAATTCACGCTGGTGGTGTTCCTGCGGCTGCCGGCGGCCGAGCGCATGGCCCGGCTGCGGCGGCGCGAGGCCGAACGCTACGGCGCGGCGCTCGACACCGACCTTGCGGCCCGGGAGAAGAGCCGGCGGTTCCTGGAATGGGCGGCCGGCTACGACAGCGGCGCCGAAGGCACCCGCACGCCCGAGCGGCACCGGCAATGGATCCGAGAATTGCACTGTCCGGTGCTGACGCTGGACACCCGCGCCAGCGTGGCGGACCTGGCGGACCAGGTGCTGGCCGCGCTGCCCGCGGACGCGCCGGCAGCGCGGCGGCATCCCTAGCGGCGCCGCCTGCCGGCGGCGCAGGCCAGTGACTGCGTCCTGGCTCGGTGCACGCTTGCGTCCCGGCGTCGCGGCGCGCTTGCGTCCTGGCGCCGGCGCGCGCTTCCGATAAGATACCGGCCATGCACGGCGCCGCCATCGCGGCCGCGCGCCGGTTTTTCGGAGCACAACGATGTTGGATGCGAGCCTGGAACCCCGTTTGGAATTCGTCACCTGCGCCAGCCCGGCGGGCCTGCACCGCATGGCTTACTGGGAATGGGGCGATCCGGCCAATGACCGGGTGCTGGTCTGCGTCCACGGCCTGACCCGCAGCGGGCGCGATTTCGATACGCTGGCCCGGCGCCTGGCGGGGCAGTTCCGGGTGATGTGCCCCGACGTGGTCGGCCGCGGCCGCTCGGACTGGCTGGTCAACCCGGCGTTCTATACCGTGCCGCAGTACGTGTCCGACATGGCCACCCTGGTGGCGCGGCTGCGGCCCGCCACGCTGGCGTGGGTCGGCACCTCGATGGGCGGGTTGATCGGCCTGGGGCTGGCCGGCGCCGCCGCGTTCGCGCGGGCCATGCTGCCGCTGCGCCCGCATGCCGGCATGTTGCCGCCGCAGGACGGCATCCGGCTGTCGAAGCTGGTGCTCAACGACGTCGGCCCGCGCCTGGAGACCGGCGCGCTGGGCCGCATCGGGCAGTATGTGGGCGAGCCGGGCGCGTTCGGTTCGTTCGCCGAGGCGGTGGCGGCCATGCGCGCCAATTCCGAGACCTTCGGGCCGCATACCGACGCGCAGTGGGAGCACCTGGCGCGCTTCGTCTATCCCGAGCAGGGCGGGCAATGGGTCAAGCACTACGACCTGGCGCTGGCGCAGCCGATGGCGCTGCAGACCGGCGACGAACTGGCGGCCGGCGAGCAGATCCTGTGGCGCTCGTATGACGCGGTGGACTGCCCGATCCTGATCGTGCGCGGCGAGCAGTCGGATCTGCTGACGCGCGCGACCGTCGATGAAATGCGCCAGCGCAATCCGCGCGCCCAGGCGGTCGAGGTGGCCGGCGTCGGCCATGCGCCGACGCTGATGGCCGATGACCAGATCAAGGCGGTGGCGGACTTCCTGCTGGCTTGACGGCCGCAAGCGGCGCGCGGGGCGCCGTGCGTGGTTCCTGTCGGGCGTCCGCTCGCGGCGGCCCGTTCGCCTCCGCGTCCGCCATATTGGGGACGCCGCCGGCCGGCGCCGCTACCCAGGGGGACGGGGCTTCTCTACAATAGGCTGCATGAAACCTTCCGCGCTCAACATCGATCTGCATTGCCATTCCACGGTCTCGGACGGCGCCCTGGCGCCGCGCGACGTGGCGCAGCGCGCGCACGCCAACGGCGTCGATGTCTGGGCCCTGACCGACCACGACGAAGTCGGCGGTCTGGCCGAGGCCGCGGCCATGGCCGATGAACTGGGCATGCGCTTTGCCACCGGCGTCGAGATCTCGGTGACCTGGGCCGGCCTGACGGTGCACATCGTCGGCCTGCGTTTCGACCCGTCCAACACCGCGCTGGTCGAAGGCCTGCGCAAGACGCGCTCGGGCCGCGCCGACCGCGCCCGTCGCATCGGCGAACGCCTGGCCGAGATGGGCATGCCCGGCGCCTATGAGGGCGCGCTGCCGTTCGCCGGCAATCCGGAATTGATCAGCCGCACGCACTTCGCGCGTTATCTGGTCGAGGCCGGCTACTGCCCCGACGTGCAGACGGTCTTCACCAAGCACCTGGGCGACGACCGGCCCGGCCACGTGCCGATGCAATGGGCCACGCTGGCCGAGGCGGTGGGCTGGATCCGCGGCGCGGGCGGCATCGCCGTCATCGCGCACCCGGGGCGCTACAAATACACGCCGTTGCAGTTCGCCGCGCTGTTCGACGAATTCCTGCAGCTGGGGGGGG
>NZ_CYTY01000042.1:0-52752 GCF_001298995.1 Achromobacter sp. 2789STDY5608615 | reverse complement strand
GGGGGCGCCGCGTGAGCGCCACCCCGGATACGGCGGTCCTGGAAGAGGCCGCCGGCTGGCTGGTGCGCTTCCAGTCGGAGACCCTGTCGGCCGCGGACCGTGCCGCCTTCGAGCGCTGGCGCGGCCGCAGCGCGGCGCATGCCGCCGCCTGGGCCCGGGTGGAAGACATGCTGCGCAGCTTTGGACAGGTGCCGCCCGATCTGGGCGCGCGCACGCTGCGGCAGCTGGAGCGGCCCGGCCGGCGCCAGGCGCTGCGCAGCGGGGCGGGCCTGCTGCTGCTGCTGGGGCCGGCGGCCTGGCTGGCCTGGCGCGAATTGCCGTGGCACGAATGGAGCGCCGACGCGCGCACCGCCACCGGCGAGCAGCGCCGCATGCAACTGGCGGACGGCACCCGCCTGCTGCTGAACACCGCCACCGCCGTCGACATCCAGTACACCGCCGAGCAGCGCGTGATCTGGCTGCGCGCGGGCGAGATCCTGCTGACCACCGGCAAGGACCCGGCGCCGGTCCATCGGCCGTTCATCGTGCGCACCGCGCAGGGCTCGGTGCAGGCGCTGGGCACGCGCTTCATGGTGCGGGACGAGCGCGACGGCATCCGCGTCGCGGTGTTCGAGGGCGCGGTGGCGATCCGGCCGGCCGCCAGCGACGCGCAGCGCGTGTTGCGGGCGGGGCAGCAAACCGTGTTCGACGCGCAGCGGATCGAGCCCGAGTCGGCCGTCGATACCGCCCTGGTGTCCTGGGAGGACGGCATGCTGGCCGCGCGCAACTGGCGCCTGGCCGACCTGGTGGCGGAACTGGCGCGCTACCGCCGCGGTTTCCTGCGTTGCGATCCGGCGGTGGCCGAGCTGCGCGTGTCGGGCGCCTTTCCCTTGAACGACATCGACGCCGGCCTGCGCCTGCTGGAGAAGACGCTGCCGGTGCGGATCCAGCGCATGACGCCGTACTGGGTCACCGTCGCGGCGCGCTGAGGGCGCGGCCGTTACAAATTAATCGCCGAGTCCCTGACACTTTTTCGGCCTTCGTTCGGTGTACCGGGTGAATCGTCGCGGCGCGACCGCGATGCCCCGCCCACGAAGGATCCCTCATGGCAAGCCGTTACTCCCGTTCCCTGTCTGTCCGCCGCGCGCGGACCTCATCGTCGTCCACGCGGGCCGCGGTGCGCGCCCTTGGCCTGGGCGTGGCGCTGGCGCTGGCGTCGGCGGCCGCGCAGCCGGCGCGCGCCGCCGATGCCGTCAGCGCGGCGAGCGGCAAGCCCTATGCGATTCCCGCCGGCCCGCTGGGCGACACGCTGGCCCGCTTCGCCGCCGCCGCCGGCGTGCCGCTGTCCTTCGATCCGGCCCTGCTGGCGGGTCAGCATAGTGACGGCCTGAACGGCGTCTACACGGTGCGCGAGGGCTTCGCGCGGCTGCTGTCGGGCTCCGGCTACGCGCTGGCGGAGCAGGGCGGCGGCGCCTATTCGCTGCGCAAGCTGCCGCCGCAGGGCGAGACCACGCTGCTGCCGAACGTCGTGGTGACGGGCGCGGACGCGCATCCCTCGGCGTTGCCGGCCAGCTACACGGGCGGCCAGGTGGCGCGTGGCGGCCGCCTGGGCCTGCTGGGCAACCGCGATGTGATGGATACGCCGTTCAGCGTCGCCAACTACACCTCGGACCTGCTGGCCAACCGCCAGGCGGTGACGCTGGCCGACGCGCTGAACGTCGATTCCTCGGTGCGCTTCACCGGCCAGATCGGCGGCGTGACGGACTCGTTCTACATCCGCGGCTTTCCGATAGGCGAAGGCAACCTGGGCGAGATCGCCTTCGACGGCGTCTATGGCGTGGCGCCGAATTACCACGTGTTCACCGACTACATCGAGCGGGTCGAGGTGCTGAAGGGGCCGGCCGCGCTGCTGTACGGCATGTCGCCCAACAGCGGGGTGGGCGGCGTCATCAACATGGTGCCCAAGCGCTCGCTGCCGCAGGACCTGACGCGGGTGTCGGCCGATTACGCGGGGGCGTCGCAGTTCGGCGGCCGCGTCGACCTGAGCCGGCGCTTCGGTGACGATGGCGCCTGGGGCGTGCGGGTCAACGGCCTGCACCGCCAGGGCGACACGCCGCTGGACAACCTGCATTCGCGCACCGATCTGGGCGCGCTGTCGCTGGACTACCAGGGCGAGAAGCTGCGCGCCTCGCTGGACCTGCTGATCCAGAACGAGAAGGTCGACGCGCCCACGCGTCCGTTCCTGGTGGCCACGGGCCTGCGCGTGCCCGACGCGCCGGACGGCCGCCGCAACGCGACGCAGCCGTGGGGCTGGTGGAAGTCCGAAGGCGAATCCGCGCTGCTGCGCGTCGAGTACGACATCAGCGACCGCCTGACGGTGTTCGCCGACGCGGGCGGCTCGACCACCACCATCAACCGCCTGTCCGACCAGACGCCGACTATCGTCAACGCCGCCGGCGATACGCTGGTGACCCCCCAACCATTTCAAGTTCCAGGTCGATCGCAGCACCTACAACGCCGGCCTGCGCGCCAAGCTGGACACCGGTCCGGTGCGCCATGCCATCACCTTCATGGGCACGCTGTACAGCGACCGCAATGCCCAGGCCAGCGTGAACGGCACGCCGCTGTCGTCCAACATCTATCACCCGGTGACGCGGCCCCGGCAGGACATCGCGGCACCCGCCAGCGTGCCCAAGGTGTCGTCCTCGGACCTGAGCGGCTTCGCGCTGGCCGACACGCTGAGCGTGCTGGACGAGCGGGTCCAGTTGACGCTGGGCGCGCGCCAGCAGCGGGTCGAGTCGCGCAACTTCAATGGCGTCACGGGCGCGCGCACCCTCAGCTACGACGAAAGCGCGATTACGCCTCTGGCCGGCCTGGTGCTCAAGCCGTGGCGGAACGTCTCGTTCTATGGCAACTACATCGAGGGCCTGAGCAAGGGCGACGTGGCGCCGGCCACCGCCACCAACGCCGGCCAGGTGTTCAAGCCGTACAAGTCCAAGCAGAAGGAAGTCGGCGTCAAGGTCGATTTCGACAGCGCCATGCTGACCCTGAGCGCCTTCGAGATCACCAAGCCCAGCGGCCAGCTGACGGGGGGCGTGTATGCGGCGGACAGCGAGCAACGCAACCGCGGCCTGGAACTGAACCTGTCGGGCGAGCCGCTGCGCGGCCTGCGCCTGCTGGGCGGCGTGACCTTCCTGGACGCCGAGCTGACGCGCACCAGCAACCCCGCCACGCGCGGCAACCAGCCCGTGGGCGTGCCGCGCTTCACCGCCAACCTGGGCGCGGAATGGGATACGCCCTGGGTCGCCGGGCTGACCCTGACCGGCGGCGTGATCCACACCGGCAAGGAATACGTCAATCAGGCCAACACGCAGTCGGTGCCCTCGTGGACCACGTTCGACCTGGGCGCGCGCTACGTCACGCGCATCGACGGCAAGGAAGTGACCCTGCGCGCCAATGTCGTCAACGTGTTCAACCGCGCCTATTGGTCGGGCGTGGCGTCCTACGGCACCATCTCGCAAGGCGTGCCGCGCACGCTGATGCTGTCGGCGTCGATGGACTTCTGAGGGGCCGGCGGCGGGCCGCCAGGCGGCCCGTGCGTAGTGGCTTGATCCGCCGGCGGCCTAGGTTGTCAGGATGCCGCGGATGCGCGCCAGGTTGTCGAGCGTGCTGCGCAGGTGGCGGGCCAGCGCCTCGGCGGCCGCTTCGTTGCGTTCGCGCTCCAGCAGGTCGAGGATTTCCAGGTGCTGCTCGCAATGCTGGCGATAGCGGCTGCGGTCCTGCATCGAGCGGTACGACAGCAGCCGCCGCACGCGGTTGACGCGCTTGATGGTGTCGATGAAGAACGGGTTGCCCGAGGCCTCCACCAGCGACTCGTGGAAGCGCACGCCGCGTTCGTGCAACTGGTCGGCGCTGTCGCTGTCGATGCCGCCGTCGAGCAGGTGCCGCTCGGCGGCGCGGCAGCGCGCCAGCACGGCCTTGTCGATGCGGTAGGTGGGTTCGAGCAGCGCGGCCGGTTCCAGCGCCAGGCGCAGGCGATACGACTGCAGCAGGCTGTCGGGCGTGGTCATCATCGACGAGAATTCCCAGCCGTAGCCGGGGCGCCGCTGGGCCCAGCCTTCCTGCGCCACGCGCGCCAGCAGCGCCTGGGTCTGCGCTTGCGTCAGGCCGTAGCGGGCGCGCAGCAGCGCTTCGCTGCACTGCATCGGCAGCGCGCCGCGCAGCAGTTCGTCGGCCAGCCGGAAATAGCTTTGCGTGACGATGTCCTCGGCGGCGGGCGGCGCCAGCTCGGCGGACGTGCGCGCCAGCGCGTCGTGGTCCAGCTGCAGGAAGTAGCCGCGGTTGGGCTTGCGCGCGACGATGCCGTGCGCTTCCAGCAGGCCGAGCGCGTCGTTGACCGGCGAGCGCGACAGGCGCAGGCGGTCGGCCAGTTTCTGCGCGCTCAGGTGCGCGCCGCCGGTCAGGCGGTCTTGCCGGATCAGCTCCAGGATCTTGCTGGCGGTATGGGTCTGCGCGCTCATGGGGGATGCAAAGTGGGACTCAGCCCGGCGGGGCCGTCTCGGACGGCGCCGAGGTCGCGGCGCCAAGCGTATCCGCGAGGATAGCCGGAATCACGCCGCCCATCCGCAGCAGATGCAGTTCCAGTTGCGTTTCCACGGCGGCCGTGGCCTGCAGGGCCTGCTCGCGGCCGTCGGCGCGCAGCAGCCGCACTGCGACCGGCTGGCGTGGCGCCAGGCGCTGCGGCGGACAATCGATCTCGAAGCGGTCGCCCGGCTGGATCGCCAGGCTGTGTGGCGTGACGCCCGCCGGCAGGCGCAGCGGCAGGATGCCCATGCCGATCAGGTTCGAGCGGTGGATGCGCTCGAAGCTGACCGCCAGCACCGCGCGGATGCCCAGCAGGCGCTGGCCCTTGGCGGCCCAGTCGCGCGACGAGCCGGTGCCGAAGCGCTCGCCCGCCAGCAGCACCACCGCGTCGTCGTCGCGGCGATAGTGTTCCGCCGCTTCCCAGATCGGCTCGATGGCGCCGCTGGGCGCGTGCAGCGTATGGCCGACCGGGGCGTCCGGGCACAGCAGGTTGGCCAGGCTCTTGCTGTAGAAGGCGGCGCGCATCATCACCTGCCAGTTGCCGCGGCGCGAGGCGAACACGTTCAGGTCGTCGCGGTCGTCGCCCTGCGCCACCAGGAAATCGGCGATCAGGCTATCGGGCGGTATGGCGCTGGCCGGCGACAGATGATCGGTGGTGACGTCGTCGCCCAGCACCAGCAGCGGATAGGCGGCGTAGCGGCCCAGCTGGCTGGCGGGGCCGGCGCTGGCGAACGGCGGCCGCCGCAACGCCGTCGAGGCCGGGTTCCAGGGAAAGCGCGGCGTGTCCGGCGACGCCAGCGCCTGCCACTCGGGGTTGGCGGCGGCGATGCGGAAGGCGCGCTGGAAATCGTCGGCGCGCAGGCCCTGTGCCAGGGCCGCGTCGATCTCGTCCGCGCGCGGCCACAGCTCATGCAGATGCACCGCGCGGCCGTCCGGCGCGATCTGCACGGGCTCGCGGCTGAAGTCGCGCTCGGCGTCGCCGGCCAGCGCGAAGGCGATGACCAGCGGCGGCGACATCAGGAAGCCCAGGTCCAGATCGGGGTGGATGCGGCCGGTGAAATTGCGGTTGCCCGACAGCACCGCCACCGGGTGGATGGCGCCGGCGGCCATGGCCGCGCGCACCGCGTCCGGCAGCGGTCCGGAATTGCCGATACAGGTGGTGCAGCCGTAGCCGACGATGCCGAACCCGACCGCCTGCAGGTCGTCTAGCAGGCCGGCGCGTTGCAGATAGTCGGCGGCGGCGGGCGAGCCGGGGCCGAGCGAGGTCTTGACCCAGGCTGGCACGGTCAACCCTGCCTGGCGCGCCTTGCGCGCCAGCAGCCCGGCCGCGACCAGCAGGCGCGGATCCGAGGTGTTGGTGCAGCTGGTGATGGCGGCGATGGCGATGGCATGGCGCGGCAGGGGCGAGTCGGCCTTGGGCGTGAACGCCAGGCTGGCGAGGAGCTCGCGGGTCTGGCCATAGGGGCGCAGGTCCTGCGGCCGCGTCGGGCCGGCCACGTGCATGTGCACCTGGTCCAGCGCGATCTCGATGACCCGGGTGTAGCGCGGCGTGGCCGCCGGATCCAGCGCCAGGCCGGCGCTGGCGGCATAGGCGCCGACCCGCGCGACGTGGGCCGGGTCGCGGCCGGTCTGGCGCAGGTAGTCGAGGGTGGCCTCGTCGATCGGGAAGTAGCCGGTGGTGGCGCCGTATTCGGGCGCCATGTTGGCGACCACGCAGCGGCTGCCGGCCGACAGCGTGGCGACGCCGGGGCCGAAGAACTCCACGAACTCGCCCGACACCTGGATCGCGCGCAGCCGCTGGGTGACGGTCAGCGCCAGGTCGGTGGCGGTGACGCCGGTCGAGAGCGCGCCGCTCAGGCGCACGCCGATCACGTCCGGAATGCGCAGCATGGTCGGCATGCCGAACATCACCGTCTGCGCTTCCAGGCCGCCCACGCCCCAGCCGAGCACGCCGATGCCGTTGATCATCGGGGTGTGGCTGTCGGTGCCGATCATCATGTCCGGATGCAGCGCGCCGTGGTCATCGCACACCACCGTGGCCAGTTGCTCCAGGTTGATGGTGTGCATGATGCCGGTGCCGGGCGGATGGATGCGCACGTTCGACAGCGCCTTGGAGGCCCAGCGCAGGAAGCGGTAGCGCTCGGCGTTGCGGCGCAGCTCCAGGGCCAGGTTGCGCGCCGCCGCGTCGGGCTGCGCATAGGCCTGCACCGCCAGCGAGTGATCCACCGAGACGTCCACCGGCAGCACCGGATTGAGCGCGCGCGGATCCACCCCGGCCTCGTCCAGCGCGTCGCGCATGGCGGCGATGTCGACCAGCGCCGGGGTGCTGGTGGTGTCGTGCATCAGCACCCGGCCGGGCTGGAAGGCGATCTCGGCTTCGCTGGTGCCGTCGGCCAGCCAGGCGAACAGCGCGGCCACGGCGGCGTCGCGCTCGGCGCCGCGCATGTTGCGCAGCGCGTTTTCGAGCAGCAGCCGCAGCACCACCGGCAGGCGGTGGTAGTCAGGGCCGTACATGCCGGCCATGTCGATGTGGGTGTAGGCGGCGCCGTCGAGCGTGAAGCTGGCGTGGCGCAGGGCGGGGGCAGGTTTTTCCATGGCTGCTAGTTTTGCATATTGAATATGTAAAATGCAATCTAGAAAAACGGGTCGATCCGCCAGGCGATGCGTTATCCGGGGACGGACCGGGGGGGGCGTCCAGGGGTAATTCCAGGCCACGGCGTTCGCCGTCGCGCACCCGGCTGACGGCGTGGCGCAGGGTGGCGCGGTAGTCATCGCGCGCGCCCCGGATGGGGCGGTGGGCGCAGGCGATCAGGGCGGCGTCGCCCAGGCCCAGCGGCAGCACCAGGGGGGCGGGACTGCTGGCGCGGGCGTTGCTCGGTCATGACGAACTCGCCGCCGCTGAAGTCGTGGGCGGGATCGGACAGCAGCGCCACCAGCAGGATGGGAAACGCCGTGTCGTCGTGCGCGTGCCGCAGCGCTTCAAAGCCGTCCTGGCGCAGGCGGGTGAGGGCGGCCGGCTCGGCGTGCGGCGCGGCCCGCCCGGCATCCGGGTCCGGCGGATAGCGGATGTCGCGGCCCAGCCGCTGCGCCCAGGACTGCGCCAGCGGCGCCAGCCGCGCATACAGGGCGCGCGGCAGGTCGCGCAGCAGCGGTGGCGCGGGCAGGCGCAGCGCGCGGCGTTCGTCGCGTTCGCCGCCGATGCGCACGGCGGCCGGGTCGTCGAAAGCCTGCGCCAGCGCGCGCCTGCGGCGGGTCGAACAGCGCGGGCAGCGGCGCCCAGCCTTCGGCGTCCAGCTGGCCCAGGATCCGGGTCCAGTCGTAGCGGTCCAGCGGATGGCCGGCGGCGTTCATGGCGTTGTCGCCGGCGCGGCGGGCAGGCGCCACAGGTACCACGCCGCGATCGTGCGGTACGGGCTGAAGGCTGCGCCGATGGCCCGCATCTGGGCCGGCGACGGCGCCTTGTCCAGGCGCTTCAGGCGGCGGTAGCCCTCGCGCACGCCATAGTCGTCCACCGGCAGGATGTCCATGCGTTCGAGCGTGTAGATCAGCAGCATCTCCACGGTCCAGCGGCCCACGCCGCGCAGCGCCACCAGGCGTTCGATCAGGGCCTCGTCGCTCATCGCCAGCGCTTCCTCGCGTTCGGGGATCACGCCGTCCAGCGCCGCCTGCGCGATGCCGCGGATGGTGGCCAGCTTGGACGCCGAAAAGCCGCAGGCGCGCTGGAGCTCGGGATCGGTATCCAGCAGCGTGCGCGGCCGCGGAAAGGACTGGCCGGGATACAGCGCCAGCAGGCGGCCGAGGATGGCGTCGCCGGCGCGCGCATGCAGCTGCTGGTAGGCGATGGCGCGCACCAGCGCTTCGTAGGGCTCGCGCGCCGGGCGCGAGGCGTGCAGGCAGGGGCCGATGGCCTGGACGTGGCGGGCCCAGTCGGCGTCCAGCGCGGCCAGGTGGCGGGCGGCGCGCTCGAACAGGGCCGGCGTCGGCGGGGTTGCCGGCGCGGCGGCCTTGCGGGGCCGGCGCCGGGCGGCGGTCGGGGCGGTATCGGGTGGCGTCATGGAGGGCGGGAAGCGGTGGACAGGGCGGGGCGCCGGCGAAGGACAGCATAACGGCTCGCGCGGCCGCGGGCACTCCGTTGCTTGCGGCCGCGGCGCGCGCCCGTGGCCGGGGCGGGGATGGGCCGTGCAGTATGCTTGTGGGCTTCATGGACCCCTTTCCCGCTGCCTGCAATGACTGATTTTCCCTTTGACGCCGTGCTGTTCGACTGTGACGGCGTCCTGGTCGATTCCGAGCCGATCACCGCCCGCGTCCTGACCGAGATGCTCAACGAACTGGGCTGGGCGATCACCTTCGAAGAAGCCACCCGCATCTTCACCGGCAAGGCGGTGCGCGACGAACTGCCGCTGATCCAGGCGCGCACCGGCGTGGCGCTGTCGCCCGACTGGTTCGCGCAATTCCGCGAGCGCCGCAATGCCGCGCTCGACCTGGAACTGCTGGAAATCCCCGGCGCGCCCGACGCGGTGCGCGCCCTGCACCGGACGCTGGACGGCCGCATCGCGGTGGCCTCGGGCGCCGACCGCCGCAAGGTCGAGCTGCAGCTGGCCAAGGTCGGCATCGCCGACTGCTTCAGCGAACGCGTCTTCAGCGGCCACGAAATGCCGCGCAGCAAGCCCTATCCCGATGTTTATCTGGCCGCCGCCAGCGCGCTGGGCGTGGACCCGCGCCGCTGCGCCGTGGTCGAGGACACCGTCACCGGCGCCACCGCCGGCGTGGCGGCGGGCGCCACGGTGTTCGGCTACAGCCCCAGCGACAACGGCCACAGCGGTCCCGAGGCGCTGCGCGACGTCGGCGTGGCCCACGTCTTCACCGACATGGCGCAGTTGCCGGCGCTGCTGGCCGGCTGGGCCGCGGCGCGCTGACGCCGACGGGTCAGCGGCCGGCGTACTGCTCGCCGCCGTCCAGGTCGATCACCGTGCCGCTCAGGTAGCCGGCGCGCGGCGAGGCGCCGAACACCACCATGTCGGCCACCTCGCCGGCTTCCATCAGGCGGCCGAAGGGCAGGTCGTGCAGGGTTTCCTGCCAGCGCGATTCATCGCCCCAGCGGGCCTGCGCGCGCTGCTTGGCCAATGTCAGCACGCGGTCGGTGCGGGTGCGCGACGGATTCACGCCGAACACGCGCACGCCATGGCGCGGCCCGTCGCCGCCCAGGGCGCGCGTGAACGCGATCAGGGAGGCGTTGGCGGCCGCGCCGCAGATGTAGTCGGCGTGCGGCGCCGCGCCGGCCATGCCGATGATGTTGGCGATGACGCCGTTGCCGGCGGTCCGCATCAACGGGTAATAGTGGCGCGCCAGGTCGATGTAGCCATGCACCTTCAGGTCCCAGCCGGCGCGCCAGCGTTCGTCCTGCACCTGGTCCAGCGCGCCGCCCGGCACCGCGCCGGCGTTGTTGACGAGGATGTCGATGGCGCCGGTGTGTTCGACCACGCGCGCCGCCGCGCCCGGCTGCGCCAGGTCGACCGCCAGCGTGCGGGCCTGCCGGCCGGTCTGCGCGGCGATCGCGGCGGCGGCGGCCTGCAGCGCCGCGTCGTCGCGCGCCGCCAGGATCGGCTCGGCGCCTTCCCGCGCGAACGCCATGGCACAGGCCAGGCCGATTCCCTTGGACGCGCCCGTGATCAGTACGCGTTTGCCCTCCAGCTGCAGATCCATCCCAAGCTCCTCGCGATCGCGTCCGTCGTAGCGCGGACCAGGATGACGTTGTAAACCAGATGGCCGGCGCCGCGCCAGCGCCGGCCTGCTATGCTGGACGCGCACACCCTGCACGCGGGAGACGGCGATGGCGGAAATCTGGCTGGAAGTCTGGAGCACCTTGCGCAGCGAATTCGCCGACATCCCCGATGTCGGCGAGGCCACCCGCATCGTGCTGCGGCTGGGCATGGCGGTGGTCCTGGGCGGCCTGCTCGGCTACGAGCGCGAACGCAGCGGCAAGGCCGCCGGGCTGCGCACCCACATGCTGGTGGCGCTGGGCGCGGCCATCTTCGTGCTGGTGCCGCTGCAGAACGGCATGGAGGTCGGCGACCTCAGCCGGGTGCTGCAGGGCGTCATCGCCGGCATCGGCTTTCTCGGCGCCGGCGCCATCATCAAGCTCAGCGACGAACGCGAGATCCGCGGCCTGACGACCTCCGCCAGCATCTGGATGACCGCCGCCATCGGCGTGGCCGCCGGCATGGGCCGCGAGGCCACCGCCGTCGCCAGCACGGCGATGGCGTTGTTCGTGCTGGCGGTGCTGCGGCGGGTCGAGGCGCGCATCGCCGCCAGGAGCGAGAAGCGGCTGATCGGGCCCGACCGTTCCTGAACCGGCTTCAGATCCAGACGTCGTTGGGCGCGCTGCGCTCGCCGCCCTGGTCGCCGGTATTGCGCACGCCGCGCGGCTCGATCAGCATGGCGTGCACCTCGTGTTCGGCACAGGGCTTGTGCTCGACGCCCTTGGGAATCACGGCCATCTCGCCAGGGCCCAGGTCGATGTGGCCGTCGCGCAGCTCGATGCGCAGCCGGCCTTCCAGCACGATGAAGGTCTCATCGGTGTCGGCATGGGCGTGCCAGACGAATTCGCCGTGCAGCTTGACCAGCTTGAACTGGTAGTCGTTCATCTCGGCGATGACCTTGGGCTGCCAGGGCTCCTGGATCAGCGAGAGCTTGCGGGCCAGGTTGATGGCGGTGGCGGACATGGGGGCTCCTTTGGGGGGCGATGGGAAACCCCCAGCTTAGGCGCGCGCCAGCCGGCCGTCTTGTACGTTTGTGCGGCGCGCGGTTGCGTCGCGGGCCACGGGGCGGGCGGACTACGGCTTGCTCTGCACCAGCACGAACTCGTTGCCGTACAGGTCGATGAAGTGCGCGTACACGGCGTTGCCGTCGTCCACCGGTTCCTTGGTGAAGCGCACGCCGCGCCCGGCGAAACGGGCATGGTCGCGGGCGACGTCGTCGGTGTAGAACACGCCCACCGGCTGGCCGCCGGTCTGGTCGCCGACGCGGTCGCGCTGGGCCTGGGTCTGGGCCTGCAGCAGCCAGACGCCCACCGAAGGCTGCTCGTGCAGGCGCAGGTGCACATAGCGTTGCTGCCCCACGGCCATGTCGACGAACACCTCCATGCCCAGCTTGTCCTGGAAGAAGGCGATGGCGGTGTCGTAATCGTTGACGAGCAGGACGAGGCGGCCCAGCGAATGCATGTCGAGACTCTTTTGAAAGTTTTGCTTGCGGCTATGCTAACCGGTCTACGTTAATCCACTTCGCGCAGCAGCCGGAATCCGACCAGCGGATAGCGCGTTTCCACCGTATTCCAGTTGCGGTAGGCCGAGCGCACGTACAGCGCCCAGGTGTGCCAGGAGCCGCCGCGCCGCACTTTGACGTTGCCGCTGGCGGGGCCTTGCGGGTCATCCTGGGGCGAATGCGCGTAGTAATCCTCGCCATACCAGTCGGACACCCATTCCCAGGCGTTGCCGTGCATGTCGTACAGCCCGAACGCGTTCGGCGCGTAGCTGGCCACCGGCGCGGTGAAGGCATGGCCGTCGCGGCGCGCGGCGGCGAACGCCTGCCACTTTGGCCACAGGGGCGCGGCGTCGGCGTCGAACGTGTTGGCCACGTCCGGCAACGCGGCCGGATCGTCGCCGTTCTGGTAACGGCCGCGGCCGCCGGCGCGGGCCGCGTATTCCCATTCGGCCTCGGTGGGCAGGCGGTAGACGCGGCCTTCCTCGCGGCTGAGCCAGCGCGCCATCGCGGTGGCGTCGTTCCAGCTGACGTTGACCACCGGATGCGCGTCGGTCTGGGCGAAGCCGGGGTTGCGCCACGAATAGCGGCGATCACGCCCCTCGAAGGCGTCGCCGCGCTCGCTGGCCTCGGGGTCGTAGGCGGCGTTGTAGCCGTAGCCGCCGGTGCCGTCGGCTTCCGATTCCGGCACGTAGCCCGAGGCCTCGATGAAGCGCCGGAACTGGCCCACGGTGACTTCCGTGCGCGCCATCAGAAAGGGGCGGGTGATGCGCACCGTATGCACCGGCGCTTCGTCGAACAGCTGCGCAAAGCGTTCCTTCGGGTATTGCGGATAGTCGCGCGCCAGCGCTTCGGGCGTCTCGTCGCTGCCCATCTGGAAGGCGCCCGCCGGCAACGGCACCAACACCATGCCAAGCGAATTCTCGATCGGTGTCGGCGGTTCGGCGGCCGCGACGGACAGGCTGGCCAGCGTAGACAGCAGGGCGAAGGCAAGGCGCATGGAATTCCTGGGAAGGGCGCGAGGGTGCCCGATAGTAGGGCCGCCGCGCGGCCGCCGCCAGTTCTGGGGAACCCGCATGGCGGGCGGCCTCAATCGTCCGGTCGTTCCCGCCAGGCGCGCGGCGAGGCGCCCAGCTTGCGGCTGAAGGCGCGCGACAGCGCCGAGGCGTTGGCGTAGCCCAGCTCGGCCGCGATCGACTTGACCGGCCGCCCTTCGCGCAGCCGCGCCTGGGCCAGCGCCAGGCGCCAGTCCGCCAGGTAGTCGGCCGGCGGCTGGCCGACCGTTTCGTGGAACGCGGCGGCGAACGCGCTGCGCGACATGCCGGCCTCGGCGGCCAGCGCGGCCAGGCTCCAGGACGCGCCGGGCGCCTGGTGCATGGCGACCAGCGCGCACGCCAGCCGCGGGTCGGCCAGGCCGGCCATCAGCCCGGCCTGGATGCCGGCCTGTTCGGGATGGTCGATGAGCCAGCGCAACAGCTGGATCAACACCACCTCGAACAGCTTGTCGGCCAGCAGGCGCTGGCCGCAGCGCACCGATTCGGTCTCGGCGAACAGCAGCGCCAGGGATTGTTCCAGCCCCTCGACCCGCGCCAGCGGCAGGGCGATCAACGGCGGCAGCGCGCGCACCAGCGGATTGCGCGCGCCGCCGTCGAAATCGAGCGTGGCGCAGGTGAAGTCCGAACCGTCCCGCGGCGGATTGTGGAAGTCGTGCCGCGCCGGCCGCGGATAGAACAGCAGCGTCGGCTCGGCCAGCGCCAGCCGCCGCGGCAGGCCGCCGCCCGGCGGATGGCGCACCTCCATGCGGCCGCGCCGCAGCACGTGCAGAAAGCCCCGGCCGGTTTCCGGCGGGAAGCGGGTCAGGCCGCACATGGCGCCGCTATGGAACAGCCGGGCGCGGGCGCGGAACTGCTCCAGCAGGGAAGACAGGCGGTCGACGGGAGGCGTCATGGCGGGCTTGGACGATTGGATATGTTTGATGGACGTTGAGTATCCAATGGTACTGCGGGAAGGGGAATACTGGGTGCCAGGCGCCGGCCGTCTGTGCCGGTGTCCCGCCCACTTCCCTTCATTCAAAGGAAACCATCATGTCCCGCGTTCCCCTGCTCGATTCCGCCTCCGCCCCGGCCGCCAGCCAGGACCTGCTGCGCCAGATCCACGGCGCGTTCGGCGCCACGCCCAACATGTTCCGCGCGGTCGCCAATTCGCCCGCGGCGCTGGCCAGCATGTGGGCCGCCTTCGGCGCCCTGGGCGGCGGCACGCTGTCCGCGCAACTGGGCGAGAAGATCGCCGTGGCCGTGGCCGACAGCAACCGCTGCGAATACTGCCTGGCGGCGCATACCGCGCTGGGCCGCAAGGCCGGCGCCAGCGCCGAGGAAATGGCCGCGGCCCAGGCCGGCCGCGCCGATGACCCGCGCACCGCCGCGGCGCTGGCGTTCGCGCTCAAGCTGGTGCGCGATCGCGGCCAGGTGGGCGATGCCGATGTGGCCGCCTTGCGCCAGGCCGGCTTCGACGACGGCCAGATCGTGGAGCTGCTGGCGCACGTGGCGCTGAACCTGTTCACCAACTACGTCAACGTCGCTTTCGACGTGCCGGTGGACTTCCCCAAGGTGGCGTTGCGCGCCGCCTGAGCGGCGGCCGGGGCGGCCTGGGTCGCCTCAGCCCGCCTTGCGGATGGTGAAGTTGATCCGCACGCTGCCCAGCGTGGGGTGGGGGGCGGTCTTTCAGCGGCAGCACGCCGTGATAGCGCAGGCGGTCGACGCCGCCCCACACCACCACGTCGCCATGGAACAGCGGCACGTGCACGGCCTTGTCGCCGCGCTCGTGGCCGCCGAACAGGAACACCGCCGGCATGCCCAGCGACACCGAGACGATGGGCGCGTCGTAGTCGCGCTCGTCCTTGTCCTGGTGCAGCGACAGGCGCGAGCCAGGCTGGTAGCGGTTGACCAGGCAGGCGTCCGGCGCGAAGCCGGGAAAGTCCGCCGCCAGCGCGGCCTCGCGCGCCAGCGTGTCGAAGGCCTCCGGCATCGCCGGCCACGGCTGCCCCGTGCGCGGGTCCTCGCGGGTGTAGCGGTAGCCGCGCTCGTCGCTGGTCCAGCCGAAGTCGCCGCAGTTGGTCAGCGCCACCGACATGGGCAGGCCGCCGGGCGTGACCATGTGGCGAAAGGGCGCCTCCCGGCGCACCGCGTCGACGCCGGCCAGCAGCGCCCGCGCCGCCGGCAGCGCGAAACCGCGCAGCACCACCGACTGCGCGCCGATGCGCTCGCGGCCGGTCTGCGCGGTTTCCTCGTCGTCAAACAGGTTCAGGCTGGTTCCCATGTCAGGTCGCGTCGTGGAAGATCACGCCGAGCGTGTGGCGCTGGCCATCGCGCAGCGCGCTGACGCCGTGGCGCATGGCCACGCGGCGCCAGCCGCGCGCGCCGGCGACCGGGCGCTGGTTGACGGTGAAGACCAGCGCGTCGCCCTGGCGCAGCGGCAGCACTTCGGCGCGTTGGCCCGCGCTGTCGGTCTCGGTCATGACGAACTCGCCGCCGCTGAAGTCCTGGTCCGGCCGCGACAGCAGCACCGCCACTTGCAGCGGGAATACGTGTTCGCCATACAGGTCCTGGTGCAGGCAGTTGTAGTCGCCCGGCCCGTAGCGCAGGATCAGCGGCGTCGGCCGGCGCTGGCCGGCCTGGTGGCAGCGCGCCAGGAAGTCGGCATGCGCATCCGGGTAATCCACCGCGATGCCCATCTGCCGGTTCCAGCGGTTGGCGATCGGCGCCAGGCGCGGATACAGCGCGGTGCGCAGGTTGTGCAGCAGGCGCGGCAGCGGATAGGCGAAATACTTGTATTCGCCGCGGCCGAACCCATGGCGGCTCATGACGATGCGGCTGCGGTAGCGGTGCTCGTCGTCGTAGCCGGCGGCCAACGCCTGGCATTGCGCCGGCGTCAGCAGGCCGGCGGCCACGGCGTGGCCGCGCGCGTCCAGGTCGGCGGCGATGCGGGTCCAGTCCAGGGTGTCCAGCTTGCTCATGGGGGGCGATGCGCAAAAAAAAGGCGACAGGGTCCAGTCTAGCGCCATCGGGCCGGCGCCGAACTCCGTAAGTTGCCGCAGCCTACAACAGCGATTCGATCGGCAGCAACGACACGAACCACACCGAAAAGCGCTGCCAGGCGGTGGTGCCCGGTTCGGTGTCGTGGCGGATCGTGCGGCCGTCGCGCTGTTCCAGCCAGTAGAGCCGGCCCTTGTCGTCCAGGCAGACGCGATAGGCGCTGCGCGGGATGTCGTGCTCGAAGGCGTCGGCGATGTGGCGCGCCAGGGTCGGGCTGTCGATCACGAAGCCCAGCTCGGTGTTCAGCCGCGCCGAGCGCGGGTCGAAATTGAACGAGCCGACGAACACGCTGCGCCCGTCCACCGCGAAGGTCTTGGCGTGCAGGCTGGAGCCGGAGCTGCCGAACGGCCCCAGGCTCTTGTTGCGCTCGACCTCGGCCGCCTGGCGCTTCATCTCGAACAGTTCCACGCCGGCGGCCAGCAGGTCGTGGCGGCGCGAGGCGTAGCCCGAATGCACCACGGCCACGTCGGTGGCCTCCAGGGCATTGGTCAGCACCCGCACTTTGACGCCGCCTTGCGCCATGCGCGCAAAGGCCTCGGTGCCGCTGGCGGTGGGCACGAAATAGGGCGAGACCAGCTCCAGGTCGGTCGTCGGCGCGCCGACGATGTCGTGCAGCTGGTGCGGCAGCATGGCCTCGGGCGGCGCGGTGCCCAGCGTCTTGCGCGGATCGTCGCTGACCATGCGCGTATCGGCCCACTCCAGCGCCAGCTCGCCGCGCAGCAGTTGCTGGATGAACGGCAGCGCGCGCATCGCCTCGGCGTAGGCGGCGGCCTCGGGCGACTGTTCGACGGCGCTGGCCTTGCGTTCCAGCGCGGCCAGCGCATCGGGGCCGGCGGGTTTGAGCAGCGCGGCTACCGGATAGGCCGACTCGCTGGCCCAGTAGCGGTCGAAATCGGCCGAGACGTCCGGCACCACGGCGCCCACGGCCAGCACGTCCAGGTCGGTGAACAGCACGCCGTTGGTGGCGCCGAAGTATTCGTCGCCGATGTTGCGGCCGCCGACGATGGTGGCCTGGTTGTCGGCGGTGAGCGACTTGTTGTGCATGCGCCGGTTCAGGCGGCGGAAGTCGGTCAGGTAGCCGATGGACTTGGGCCAGCGCACCACGAATGGGTTGTACAGGCGCACCTCGATGTTCGGATGCGCGTCCAGCGCCGCCAGCACCGTGTCCAGCCCGGCGGTGCCGTTGTCGTCCAGCAGCAGCCGCACGCGCACGCCGCGGTCGGCCGCCGCGTGCAGCGCCTCCAGCAGCATGGTGCCGGTCATGTCGTCGTGCCAGATGTAGTACTGCACGTCCAGGCTGCGCTGGGCGGCGCGCACCAGCATCATGCGCGCGGCGAAGGCGTCGTGGGCGTCGGCCAGCGGGTGGATGCCGGATTTGTCCGGGTGCCGCGCCGCCAGCGGCGCGATGGCGCGGCCCAGCGCCGTGTCGCGGGCGACGTCGGGCGCCAGCGCCTGCGAGGCATTGCGCGATTCCAGGGGCGGCAGGCTGCAGCCCGTCAGGATGCCCAGGCAGAGGACGGTCATGGAAACGAATCGGGCTGTGTGCATACGCCGTATTGTGCCGAATTGCCGGCGGCAGCGTCGGGGTGCGGGAACGCCCGGGGTGATTGATGATTTTCCATATTTGAGATAAATTCTCTCATATGGAAAATTCATCCGCTCCCGATATCGACCTGGACCAACGCCTGGCCGGCCGCCTGAAGGCCTTGCGCACCGAGCGCGGCTGGCCGCTGGACGAACTCGCGTCGCGCGCCGGCATCAGCCGCGCCACGCTGTCGCGCCTGGAAAACGCCGAGGTCAGCCCCACCGCCAGCGTGCTCGGCAAGCTCTGCGGCGCCTATGGCATGACCATGTCGCGCCTGATGCGCATGGTCGAAGACGACTTCGCGCCGCTGGTGCCGGGCGCGGCGCAGGCCGTGTGGGTCGATGGCGCCACGGGCTTCCGGCGGCGCTCGGTGTCGCCGCCGTCGCAGAAGCTGGCCGGCGAAGTGCTGGCCTGCGAATTGCCGGCCGGCGCCCATATCGAATACGAACAGTCGCCGCGCGCCGGGCTGGAACACCACCTGGTGATGCTCGAAGGCGAGCTCTCCATCCGCGTCGACGGCCAGGCCCATGCGCTCGGGCCGGGCGACTGCCTGCGCTACCAACTCTATGGCGCCAGCGAGTTCGATACCCCGCCGCACAGCGGCGCCCGCTACCTGTTGTTCATCGTCTGAGTCCGCCATGTCCATCGAAACCCCTGCATTGACCGCCGTTACCGCCGATGAGGCCCACGCCCTGCTGCCCGGCCTGGGCGACCTGCTGCATGCCTGCGTGCAGGACGGCGCCAGCGTCAGCTTCGTGCTGCCCTTCGGCCCCGAGGCGGCGCGCGCGTTCTGGCTCGACAAAGTGCTGCCGCCGCTGGAAAGCGGCGGCCTGGTGCTGTGGGTGGCGATGCGCGAAGGGCGGGTGGCCGGCGCGGTGCAGCTGGACTGCGATACGCCGCCCAACCAGCCGCATCGCGCCGAGATCCGCAAGCTGCTGGTGCACCCCGACTTCCGCCGTCGCGGCATCGCCCGCGAACTGATGCAGGCGGCGGAGGCCACGGCCGTGGCCTCCGGCCGCAGCCTGATCGCGCTGGATACGCGCACCGGTGACAACGCCGAGCCGCTGTATACCTCGCTGGGTTACCGCACGGTGGGGGTGATTCCGGGATTCGCCCGGGATGCGCGCGATCCGAACCGGCTGGACGGCACGACCATCATGTACAAGCCGTTGTAGCCAGGCCCGGCGGGCGCCGGGCGGGCAGGGCCGCTCAGGCGAGCGGCTTCAGGCCCACGCTGTAGGGCGGGGCGTTGCCGCGCGCGGGGGCCTTGATCTTCAGCATCGAGCCGCCCGGCGTGAATTCGAATTCCTGGAACGGCACTTCGAACCATTGGTGGAAGCTGGTGCGCGAGAACTCGGGCACCCAGACCTTGGGGCGCTTGCTGTCACAGTGGAACTCCACCAGGGTGCAGTCGATGCCCAGCGGCCGGGTGTTGCCGATGCGGTAGCTGGCGCGCAGTTCGGCGCTCTGGGTGCGGCCGGGCTGCCAGGTCAGGCCGATGGATACCATGAAGTGTTCGATCGCCTCAATGCCGCGATACATAGCTGACTCCGAATGCTGCCGGGCGCGAACGCCCGCAAGAAGCCGCCGCGAGGGCGGCGGGAAATACCGCGATTATCCGCCATTCCCCGTTTTCCTGCCGGGCGCCGCGCCGGCCCGTCAGCGCGCGGCGGGCCCGTCCGCGTGGAATTTCAGCAGCGCGGCGGCCACCGCCTGCGGCGCTTCGCGCTGCGGAAAGTGGCCGACGCCATCCAGCACCCGCCGTTCATAGCCGCCGGTGAAATAGTGCTCGCGGCCTTCTGACGTCGCCGGCAGGTTGCAGGTGTCCGCGCCGCCGTGCAGCACCAGCGTGGGCAGCGCCAGTGTCGGCGCGGGCGTGAGCCGCGCGCTGTCCTCGGCGTAGGCCGGGTCGCCTGCCTCGAAGCCCCAGCGCTGGCGGTACGAATGCAGCACCACCGCGGGCCA
Source organism: Achromobacter sp. 2789STDY5608615 (assembly GCF_001298995.1). Taxonomy (NCBI): domain Bacteria; kingdom Pseudomonadati; phylum Pseudomonadota; class Betaproteobacteria; order Burkholderiales; family Alcaligenaceae; genus Achromobacter; species Achromobacter sp. 2789STDY5608615. The sequence continues at coordinate 33,291 of NZ_CYTY01000042.1, read as the reverse complement.
GTCGGGGTTGTCGAAGGCGCGCGCGGCCTCGTCGAATTCGTCCGGCTGGTACCAGCCGGGCGGCGACCAGGTGTCCCACAGATAGCGCGTGAAGGCCCGGGCCTGCCCGCGCACGGCCGCCGCGCCGCGCGGCGTGGCCATGAACCAGTGGTACCAGTAGTTGCGCGCCTGCGGCAGCGGCAGGGCCTGCGCCGGGTCGTTGGTGCCGTAGCCGACCGACAGCAGCGCCAGGTGCGAGGCCACGCCGGGTTGCAGGCCGCAGGCGTTGGCGGCGGCGCGCGCGCCCCAGTCGTGGCCGACCAGCAGCGGCCGGCGCAGCCCGAGCGCGGCGATGAAGTCCAGCAGATCGCGGCCCAGCGCCGCCAGTTCGCCGCTGCGCGGCGTCGCCGCGTCCAGGAAGCGGGTCGGGCCGAAGCCGCGCAGCGCCGGGCACAGCACGCGGTAGCCCTCCGCCGCCAGGCGCTGCGCCACCGGGCGCCAGCATTCGGGGCTGTCGGGCCAGCCGTGCAGCAGCACGGCGACGCGCTCGCCGCCGGGATTCCATTCGAGGTAGGCGATCTCCAGCCGGGGCGTGCGGAGGGTGGCGTAGGCGGTCATGGTCGTGCGTCCTTGCGGTATCGGGAAAGGCCACGATAGCGGCGCCGGCAATCACGATTGGTGAATAATGTGAAGTTATTATCAATGAATCACGTATTGAGGAATCGCCCATGGACACCCCCGCGGCGCCGGCCGGCGCGGTGCTGGACCTGACCCTGCTGCGCACCTTCCTGGAGGTCGTGGACCATGGCGGCTTCGCGCTGGCGGCCGATGCGCTGGCGCTGACGCCGTCGGCGGTCAGCGGCCACATCAAGCGCCTGGAGTCGGCGGCCGGCGCCGTGCTGCTGGAGCGCACCACCCGCAGCTTCGAGCTGACCGCGGCGGGCGAGACGCTCTACGCCTACGCGCGCAATATCGTCGACCTGGAACGCGAGGCCCGCGCCCGCCTGCGCGGCGCCGGCCTGAAGGGACGGTTGCGCATCGGCTCCTCGGAAGACTTCGCCGGCGCCTGGCTGGCCGAGGTGCTGCGGGCGTTCCATCGCGCCCATCCCGGCGCGTCGATCGAATTGAAGGTGGGCGTCACGGCCGACCTGCTGCGCCAGCAGGAACGCGGCAAGCTCGACGTGGTGTTCGGCAAGCGCTGCGCGCGCGTGCACGATGACGGCGAACTGCTGTGGGAAGAGGAACTGGTGTGGGCCTGGGGCGAGGACAAGCCGTGGAAGCCGGGCGAGCGCGTGCCGCTGGCGGTGTTTCCCGATCCCTGCGTCTATCGCGAGGCCGCGATCGCGGCGCTGGGCAAGGCGCGGCGCGCCTGGCTGCCGGCGTTCGAAAGCGCCAGCATGGCGGGCTGCCTGGCGGCGGCGCAGGCCGGCTTCGCGGTGGCGCCGGTGGCGCGCAGCCAGTTGCGCCAGGGCCTGCGCGCGCTGTCGCGCGAGGACGGCATGCCGGCGCTGCCCAACGCGCGCTTCTACGCCTTTGCGCGCTCGGCCGAGCCAGCGGTGCGGGCCTTGGTCGCGGCCGTGCGCGAGACCGGGCAGCGGCGCCGGTTCGCGCGCTGAGCCGCGGGCTTGCGTTGTTTCAATCGCCCTGATTGAGGAAACCAAATGGACGCGTGGCGCCGCGTCCCGCACGATGGTGCCCATGTCTTCTATAAGACCGGCGCAGCCGCCGCCGGTCCAGGCATCTGAATCCAAGGAATCATCATGGCAAATTTCCTGCTTGCATTGGTCACCGCTGAACTCTCCCTCTTCGGCGTCGACGCCGCCGCCGCGCCCGTGGCCGCCGCCCCGGCCGAGGCGCCGGCCGCCGACACCTCGCCGCGCTTCGACAGCGAGCACTACCGCAGCGCGCTGGGCTGAGGCGCAAGGCTGTAGAAATAGGCAGGTTTCACGCAAGAACGAGCCTGTACGCTGCACCACGCGATTCTTAATATCCCTCTCACGCCCGGGGTCGATGGTTTCCGCGTGAATCCATGGACGACGGCGGGTCGCCGGCGTGTTGCCGGCGGCTGCAAGCAGAGGGAGATCGCATGAGCACCGAAAAAATCTGGTTTGTCACAGGCGCCGCGGGCGGCCTGGGTCTGGCGCTGGTCAGGATGCTGCTCGATCAGGGGTGCCACGTCGCGGCCACGGCCGACGATGTGGATGTGTTGATGGAGGCCGTGGGCGCCAAGCTCGAAGGCCGCTTCCTGCCGCTGGAAGTGGATCTGGCCGATGAAGGCAACGTGCGCCGCGCGGTCGACACCGCCATTGCCGCGTTCGGCCGCATCGACGTGGTGGTCAACCACGCCGGCCACGGCCTGTCCGGGCCGCTGGAAACGCTGTCCGACGACGCCTTGCGCGGCAGCTTCGATGTCAACGTGTTCGGCGTGCTGAACGTGGTGCGCGCGGTGATGCCGCGCCTGCGCGCCCAGCGCGCGGGGCACGTATTCAATATCTCGTCGATCCTCGGTTTCGATGGCGGCCGCGCCGGCTGGGGCGCCTACAGCGCCGCCAAGTTCGCGGTCAGCGGCCTGACCGAGGCGCTGGCGCTGGAAGCCGCGCCGCACGGCGTGCGGGTGTCGCTGGTCTACCCGGGCGCGATGCGGGCGGGGGGCCGACGAGCGCGGCGACCATCCCGAAGCGGGACAGGCCGCGGCGGCGGGATATCCGGCCGCCGGCGATCCGGCCAAGGCGGCGCGCGCGCTGATCCAGGCGGCCGACGGGCAGTACGCGCCGCTGCATCTGTTCCTGGGCCGCGACGCCTTCGACCAGGCGCGCGGCAAGATCCAGTCGGTGCAGCAGGAGCTGGCGCGCTGGCGCGAGATGTCCGTGTCGATCGGCTTCGTCGACGAACGGCGCATGGCGGCCTGAGCGCCGGGCGGCGCCTACCCGGCCAGGCCCTGCGCCACCTGGTAGGCGCCCAGCAGGGCCAGGCTCACCATGAAGCATTGCTTGAAGGCGCGCGGCGACAGCCTGTCGCGCAGCCATTGTCCCAGCGCCATGCCGGCCAGCGCCGGCAGCAGCATCAGCACCGAGGCGCCGGCCGCGTCCGGGCTGTAGCTGCCGGTCAGCCACAGGCCCGCCGCCAGCGCGACGGTCGAGACCGTGAACGAAATCCCCATGGCCTGGATCAGCCCATCCTTGCCCAGGTTCAGCGCCTGCAGATATGGCACGGCGGGAATCACGAAGACGCCGGTGGCGGCGGTGATGAGGCCGGTGACCACGCCGACCGCCGCGCCCAGCGCGCCCTCGTGGCGCGCCGGGACCGCGGGCGGCTTGCCGAACAAGCCCCAGGCCGCGTAGGCCACCAGGGCGACGCCCAGGCAGACGCTGGCCCAGTGGCCGGCCGGCGCGCCCAGCCAAAGCGCGCCGCCGATCGTGCCCGCGCACACGCCGAGCTGCATCGCGCCGATGCGGCGCAGCACCCGCATCAGCGTCGGCCACGGCCGCGCCTGCCAGAGATTGGTGATGAGCGACGGCACGATCAGCAGCGCGGCGGCCTGGGCCGGCGCCATCACCAGCGCCAGCATGGCCATGGAGATGGTCGGCAGGCCCAGCCCCACCACGCCCTTGACCACGCCGGCCAGGACGAACACGGCGGCGGTCGCCATCAGCAGCGCCGGCGTGGCGATGCCGGACAATTCGTGCAGGTTCATGCGGCCTCGCAATGCGCGGTGAGCGGGTCGCGCGGCCGGCCGAACAGGGCATAGGCGACGTCGTCGGCGCCGCCCTGGCTGGCGGCGCGCAGCAGCCACTGGCGGCCTTCGCACAGGTCGGCGGGCTGGCTGGCGCCATACAGCGCGGGGCCGCCGATCAGGGCGATGCCGAGCATGCGCTGGGCCGGCGCATGGCCTTCGCGCGCCGCGGCCCGCAGCCACGTCAGCATGGCGGGATAGTCGCCCTGGGTCTGGGCCTCCAGCGCCAGGGCGTATTTCTGCACCGGGGTGGCGTAGGCCGACAGGCCGTTGCTGGCTTCGGCGCGGCCTGAGGAGTGCAGCGCCAGCGCGATCAGCAGCGCGGCCGGCCAGGCCACGGCCATGCGCCGCGTGAGGGAGTGGTTCATGGAAATTCCCCGTGATGGATGATCGACAGCCCGATTCTGCGCGCGGCGGGCGATGAACCCATATCGGGATCTCGCTGAGTCTGCCTATGGAACAGCCTGAGCCTGGCGTGCTACGCTTTTCGCATGCGCTTCGACCTGACCGATCTGCGGCTCTTCCTCAATGTGCAGGAAACCGGCTCCATCACGGCGGGCGCCCGTCGCTCGCACATGACGCTGGCGTCCGCCAGCGAACGCATCCGCGGCATGGAAGAGACGCTGGGCGTGCCGCTGCTGCTGCGCGAGCATCGCGGCGTGCAGGCCACGCCCGCCGGCCGCACGCTGGCGCATCACGCGCGCCTGGTGCTGGCGCAGATGGACCGCATGCGCGGCGAGCTGGACCACTACGGCCAGGGGCTCAAGGGCCACGTGCGGGTGCTGTGCAACACCACCGCGCTCAGCGAGTACCTGCCGCAGGTGCTGGGCGCCTTCCTCAAGGACCACCCGCGCGTCTCGGTCGACCTGGAAGAACGCCTCAGCTACGAAATCGCCGACGCCCTGCGCGCCGGCACCTGCGACATCGGCGTGCTGGCCGATTCCACGGATCTGCACGGCCTGCGGGTGCTGCGCTTTCGCCATGACCCGCTGGCGCTGGTGCTGCCGCCAGGCCATCGGCTGGCGGGGCGCGAGACGGCGCTGCTGGCCGACGTGGCGGACGAGGAATTCGTGGGGCTGGTGGAAGGCAGCGCATTGCAGGAGCACATCGCGCACCATGCGCGCCGCGGCGGCAAGGCGCTGTCGTACCGCGTGCGGCTGCGCAGCTTCGACGCCGTCTGCCGCATGGTGGGGCAGGGCGTGGGTATCGCCATCATGCCGAAGGTGGCGGCGGTGCGCTACGGCCGCGCGGCCGGCGTGCGGCGGGTCGCGCTGGTCGACGACTGGGCCGTGCGCGACCTGGTGCTGTGCGTGCGCGGCGAGCTGCCGGTCTATGCGCAGCAGCTGGTGGCCTACGCGCTGCGCGACGCGCCCAAGACCTAGCGGCCAGCGCGTGGCGCGTGTTGCCGTGAGCCAGCCCCGCGCGTCCTCAGCGTTGCGCCAGCCCGGGCTTGCGCAGGTGCCCCCGCTCGAACCATGAGCCCGACGCCACGGCGGTCAGGATGACCAGGCCATACAGGCACATGGCGGCCGCGGCGATCAGGAAGAACAGCGTCAGCGATCCGGTCAGGTGCAGCGCCACGCCGCCGATGCCCGCGCCCACCGCCAGGCGCAGGAAGCCGGCCCACAGCGGCCATTTCAGGCGGCCCGCGCCCTGCGAGGCGAAGTACATCGAGAACCCAAGCGCGAAGAAGCCGTACACCGGCCCGACGATGCGCAGATAGGCGCTGCCGGCTTCCAGCATGTGGTCCTCGGCGCCGAACAGGCGCAGCCACACTTCGGGAAACAGCGCCGCCGCCAGGCCGAGCGCCTCGGCCAGCGCGAACGCCATCGCGCCGCCCGTGAGCGCCACGCGCAGGGCGCGTTCCGGCTGGCCGGCGCCGATGTTGGAGCCGACCATCGCGACCATCGGCGCGCCCAGGCCGAACGCCAGCGGCATCATCAGGTATTCCAGCCGCACCGCGATGCCGTAGCCGGCCACCGCGGCGGTGCCGGCATAGGCGCCCACCAGCGCCGCCGTCAGCGCCACCAGGCCGTTGGTCAGCAGCGGATTGAGCGTGGCCAGCGCGCCGACGCTGAGGATGTTGCGCATCAGGCCCAGGTGCAGGCGGCAGCGGGTCAGGCGCGCGGCGTTGCGGCCGCTCAGGCAATAGCCGCCCAGCACCAGCGTGCCGACGGCGTAGTAAGTGACCAGCGCCCAGCCGCCGCCGGCCACGCCCAGCGCCGGGAACGGGCCCCAGCCGAAGATCAGGCACGGCGACAGCGGCACCAGCAGCAGCGCGCCGCCGCAGATCACCGCGCCCGGCACCAGCATGTTGCCGGTGCCGCGGATGACGCTGGCGAACGCGTTCATCAGCCACATCAGCACGATGCCGCCGAAGATGACGTTGGAATAGGCCAGTGCCGCCTCCAGCGCGGCGCCTTCGGCGCCCAGGGCGCGGTACAGCAGCGGCCCGAAGGCCAGCAGCAGCACGCAGAACAGCAGGCCCAGCGCGGCGTTCAGCACCACCGCGTGCAGCACCAGCTGGTCGGCCTCCTGCTGCCGTCCGGCGCCCAGCGTACGCGCCACTGCGGCGGAGATGCCGCCGCCCATGGCGCCCTGCGACATGTTCTGCATCAACATCAGCACCGGCACCACCAGCGCCACGCCCGCCAGCACCGGCGTGCCCAGCCGCGCCAGGAACCAGGTCTCGATCAGGCCGGTGGCGGACTGCGCCAGCATCATCAGGATGTTGGGCCACGCCAGCCTGGCCAGCGTGGGGGCGATCGGCGCGTGCAGCATGGCCTGCAGGCGGGCATTGGCGGGGCGGGGCGCGGAAGAGGCGGACATGGCGGACGGCCGGAGGGGGAGTCCGCAAAATTTACGTGCATATGCCAATATCTGTCAAGATTGCGCTAGACTCGAACCCGGCGCGGCAGTAGCGTTATGGGCTCGCCAGCGGCCCCTTTCCTGGCCGCGCCGGCGCGCGCCGCCCCGGCGTACCTTTTTCCCTTGCCGTCCGAAGCCATCATGTCCGACGCCGATTCCTCCGCCACTCCCCAGGACCCGCTGGTCTGCAACGGCGCCGCGCTGCGCAAGGCGACCCGGCGCGTCTCGCAGCTGTACGACACGGTGCTCGCGCCCTGCGGCCTGAAAGTGTCGCAGCACTCGATCCTGGTGCACATCGCCCGCGCCGGCTCGCCGTCCATGACCGACCTGGCGCGCGCCATGGTGCTGGACCGTTCCGCGCTGGCGCACAACCTCAAGCCGCTCGAGCGCGATGGCTACGTCCACATGGCCTGCGACGAGCGCGACGGCCGCAGCCGCCGCGTGGCGCTGACCGACGCCGGCCGCGACAAGCTGGCCGAATCCAAACGCCTGTGGAAGGACGCGCAGCGCCGCTTCGAGGCCGCCTACGGCGCCGAGCGGGCCGCGGCGTTGCGGACCTCGCTGGCGGACATCTTCTCCGACGAGTTCGCGCTGGCGTTCAGCCGCGGCTAGCGCGCGCGGGCCAGCACCAGCACCGCGCCCAGCACGCAGGCCATGCCGGTCAACTGGCTGACCGACAGCGCCTCGCCCAGCAGCAGCGCGGCCAGCAACACGGCCGAGACCGGCGCGATCGCGGTGAACAGCGCGGCGTCCGAGCCGCTGACGCGTTCGGCGCCGGCGTACCACAGCACGAAGCCGCCCACGGTCGGCGCCAGCGCGTAATAGGCCACGGCCAGCAGCGCGTCCACCGGCACCGGCCGCGTCCAGGGCGCTTCGGCGAGAGCCGCCGGCAGGCACACCGCCAGGCCGATGGCGACCATCAGCGTCGACAGCGCCAGCGGCGGCACCGGCGCCCGCAGCCGCTTGTGCAGCAGGATGAACAAGCCCTCGCACAGCACCGCGCCCAGCACCAGCGCGTTGCCCGGCAGCGTGCCGCCATCCTGCGCCACGCCGCTTCGCGTCATCAGCCAGACGCCCCCCGCCGCCACCGCGATGGCCAGCAGCGTGGCCTTGCCGGGCCGCTCGCCCAGCAGGGCGATGGCGATGCCGGCCGACACCAGCGGCAGCGTGCCCAGGATCACGCCGCCGTCCACCGCCGACGTGCGCTGCAGGCCGACGATCAGCAGCGTGGTGTAGCCGACGCTGCCGGCGATGGCCTGCGCCGCCAGCAGCAGCCAGTCGCGCCAGGCCAGGCGCGGCAGGCGCGCGCCAGTCAGCTTCCACAGCACGGCGAAGCAGGGCAGCGCCAGGGCGAAGCGCAGCGCGGTGGCGCTGAACGGCGGCAGGCCGGCGGCGATGATCTTGCTGGCGACGACGGTGCTGCCGACCAGCGCCATCGCGGCGGCCAGGCAGCAATAGCCTTGCAGGGTACGGTTCATGAGGATGCGGCCATGACGGAGAAGGCCGCAGCGTAGGCGCGGACAGGGGCCGCGGTCTTGAACGAAATTGCGCGGCGCCGACTCAGCCGGCGGCGGCCAGCGCGTAGCGCCCGGGCGAGACGCCGTAGGCGCGCGTGAACAGCCGGGTCATGTGGCTCTGGTCGGCAAAGCCGGCGCTGGCGGCCGCGTCGGCCAGCGCCATGCCCTGGCGCAGCAAGCGGCGCGCCAGCAGCAGCCGGCGCTGCACCTGGTAGGCGTGGGGCGTCATGCCGGTGGCGCGGCTGAAACCGCGCAGCACCTGGAAGTGGCTCAGGCCGCAGGCCTGGGCCAGGTCGGCCAGCGACAGCGCGGCGGCCGGGGCGTCGTCGATCAGGCCGAGGGCATGACGGATGGCGGCGGGCGCGCCGTCATCGGCCGGCGCGTTTCGCGCCAGGCCGCCGGCGCGCGCCAGCACCCGCGCCAGCAGCACGTCGCGCGCCAGCGCGTCGCCGCCCATCACGGCCAGCGCATACAGCGCCAGCAGGTCCGCCGCCAGCGCCGGGGCGTCCATCACCGGATGTTCGAATTCAAAACCGCGGGCGGCCGGCAGCGCGTCGGCCGCGCCCGCCACCACCGCGGGATCCAGGTACAGCATCTGCCAGGCGCGTTCGCCGCCGATCGGCGCGCCGTCATGCACCTCGCCGGGATTGACCGTGATGACGTGGCCCGGGCCGGCCTCGACCTGGCCGCGGCCGCTGTGCGACACCTGCGCCCCGTGGCGGATCACGCCGATGCCGTACTGGTCGTGCGTATGCCGCGCGAAGGCCCGCCCGCTGCGCGCGGCCACGGCCTGCACGCCGGCAAGGGCGCTGCGCGACATGACGAACTGGCTGGCGGGCATGGCAGGGCTCCGGGTTGGCGGCGGGATCAGGGCCGCCCGCCGCGGCTGAAGACCTCGCGCAGCGCCGCCGCGAACAGGGCGTCGACGTTGCGGCGCAGGCCGTCGGCGCGGGTGAACAGCGAGATCGGCGGCAAGGTCCAGTCGAAAGAATACGGCACGATCGCCGCGCCGGCGATGCGCGCCAGCTCGTCGGCGATGTCGGCCGGCAGGATGGACACGGCGCGGTCGCTGGCGACGATCATTTCGCCGATCAGCTTGGACGAATCGCTCTGCACCGAGGGCGTGGGCGGCGCCAGGCCGGCGCGCAGGAAGATGTTGGCCACCTGTTCGCGGATCGGGCTGTCCGGCGTGCCCAGGATCCAGTCCAGATCGGCCAGCATGTTCCATTCCAGCCGGGCGCGGCCCAGGCGCGCCGCCAGGCGGCGGCTGGCGATCAGGCGCGGCGGCTGGTGGTACAGCACCTCGAAGTCGATCTGGCCCAGGTCCACCGACGGCGTGGCCCAGCCCGCCACTACGTCCAGCGTGTGGTCGCGCAGCTGGCGCAGCAGCGCGGGGCCCTGGCCCTCGTGGATGGTGGCGGTGATGCCGCGCCCCTGCGGCATGGTGCGGGCGATGGCGGCCGACAGCATCTGCCCCGAGACGAACGGAATCACCCCGATGTGCAGGTGGGCGGCCTGGCCGGCGGCCACGGCCTCCATTTCCTGCACCAGGTGGCCCAGGTCGTGCACCAGCGCCCGGGCCCGCGCCAGCACCACCGCGCCCAGGGGGGTGGGGGGTCATGCCGCGCACCGAGCGTTCGAACAGCGGCACGTCGAACATGCTTTCCAGTTCGGCCAGCGCGTTGGTCACGGCGGGCTGGCTGGTGGCCATGTGTTCGGCCACCCGCGTCAGCGAGCCGTGCTGCTCGATCTGCAGCAGCAGCATCAGGTGCCGCATCTTCAGCCGCGAGGTCAGTTTCCGGAGCACCTCATCCGGGGAAAACGGTGTCATAGACAAGGCATAAGATAAAAGTGATGTGACAATATTAAATCTGAATGAACACCTTATGCCTGCGGCCCTAGAATTTTCCCTATTCAAGACTAGGAGGCGCCGCCCCATGAATTCGCAAGCAGACCGCCAGGCCGCTCTGGACTACCACGAGTTTCCCACCCCGGGAAAGATCTCCGTCGTGGCGTCCAAGCCGCTCACCAACCAGCGTGACCTGGCCCTGGCGTACTCGCCCGGCGTGGCGGCGGCCTGCGAAGAAATCGTGACGGATCCGGCCAATGTGTTCCGCTACACCGGCCGCGGCAACCTGGTCGGCGTGATCTCCAACGGCACCGCGGTGCTGGGCCTGGGCAACATCGGCGCGCTGGCCTCCAAGCCGGTGATGGAAGGCAAGGCGGTGCTGTTCAAGAAATTCGCCGGCCTGGACGTGTTCGACATCGAGATCAACGAAACCGATCCGGACAAGCTGGTCGAGATCATCGCCGGCCTGGAGCCGACCTTCGGCGGCATCAACCTCGAAGACATCAAGGCGCCCGAGTGCTTCACGGTCGAGCGCAAGCTGCGCGAGCGCATGAAGATCCCCGTCTTCCATGACGACCAGCACGGCACCGCCATCACCGTTTCCGCCGCGTTCATCAACGGCCTGAAGGTCGTGGGCAAGCAGATCGACAAGGTCAAGGTCGTGACCTCCGGCGCCGGCGCGGCCGCGCTGGCCTGCCTGGATCTGATGGTGGACCTGGGCCTGCCGCTCGAGAACATCTGGGTCACCGACATCGAGGGCGTGGTCTACGAAGGCCGCACCGTGCTGATGGACCCGGACAAGGCGCGCTTCATGCAGAAGACCGACGCCCGCAAGCTGGCCGAGGTGATCGAGGGCGCGGATGTGTTCCTGGGCCTGTCGGCTGGCGGCGTGCTCAAGCCCGAGATGGTCGCCAAGATGGGGCCGCGCCCGCTGATCCTGGCGCTGGCCAACCCCACCCCGGAAATCCTGCCGGAAGTGGCGCACGGCGTGCGCGACGACGTCGTCATGGCGACCGGCCGTTCGGACTACCCGAACCAGGTCAACAACGTGCTGTGCTTCCCGTACATCTTCCGCGGCGCGCTGGATGTGGGCGCCACCACCATCACGCGTGAAATGGAAAAGGCGGCGGTGTATGCCATCGCCGAGCTGGCCGAGGAAGAGCAGAACGAAGTGGTGGCCGCCGCCTACGGCACCTACGACATCTCGTTCGGCCCCGAGTACCTGATTCCCAAGCCCTTCGATCCGCGCCTGATCGTGCGCATCGCGCCGGCGGTGGCCAAGGCCGCCATGGAAGGCGGCGTGGCCACGCGTCCGCTGGCCGACCTGGAAGCCTACGAAGAGCAGCTGCAGCAGTTCGTGTACCACTCCGGCGCCTTCATGAAGCCGCTGTTCTCCGCGGCCAAGCGCATCGTGCGCAACGGCGGCAAGTCGCGCATCGTCTTCACCGAGGGCGAAGACGAACGCGTGCTGCGCGCGGTGCAGGTCATCGTCGACGAAGGCGTGGCCCGCCCGATCCTGGTCGGCCGTCCCGCCGTGCTGCTGTCGCGCATCGAGAAGTTCGGCCTGCGCCTGCGCCTGGGCGAGGATGTCGAGGTCACCAACCCGGAATACGACGAGCGCTTCCACCAGTACTGGACCACGTACTGGGAACTGATGTGCCGCCGCGGCATCACCAAGGAAATGGCGCGCGTCGAAATGCGCCGCCGCCTGACCTTGATCGGCGCGATGATGGTGCACCTGGGCGACGCCGACGGCATGGTCTGCGGCACGGTCGGCGCGTACCACGACCACCTGCGCTTCGTCGACGAAGTGATCGGCCGCCGCCCCGGCGCCAACGTCTACGCCGCCATGAACATCCTGCTGCTCAACGAGCGCACGGTGGTGCTGGTGGACACGCACGTCAACGACGAACCCACCGCCGAGCAGATCGCCGAGTTCACCATCGCCGCCGCCCGCGAAGTGGGCCGCATGTTCCTCGCGCCGAAGGTGGCGCTGCTGTCGCGCTCGAACTTCGGCTCGGGCAGCTCGGCTTCCGGCGCCAAGATGCGCCGCGCGCTGGAACTGGTGCGCGAAGCCGCGCCGGAACTGGAGATCGATGGCGAGATGCACGGCGACTGCGCGCTGGACGAAGCCCTGCGCCTGCGCATCCTGCCGTCCTCGACGCTCAAGGGCGAGGCCAACCTGCTGGTGTGTCCGAACGTGGATGCCGGCAACATCGCCTACAACCTGCTCAAGACGGCGGCCGGCGGCAACGTCGCGGTCGGTCCGATCCTGCTGGGCGCCAACGCGCCGGTGCACATCCTGACCTCCAGCTCGACCGTGCGCCGCATCATCAATATGACGGCCCTGACGGTGCTGGACGCCAACCGCGTCGAAGCCTGATCGCCGCGCGGTCGCGCGCGACCGCAAGGCAAAACGCCCGCTTCATCGCATGATGAAGCGGGCGTTTTTCATTGCCGGCAAAGCCGGCCGGCGGCTCAGTTGGCGCTGGCCTTCCAGGTGCCGTCGGGCTGCTTGCAGAACCAGAACTTCCAGGTTTCGGTGGTGCTGGTGCGCGCGAAATCGCCTTCCAGCAGGCGGCAGGTGCGATCGCCCGCCGTGCTGGTCTGCAACGGCGTGATCTTGGCCGTGATCGGCGCGGCCTTGCGCTTGGGCGTGCTGGACCAGTTCACGCTCTGGCCGTCGGCGGCGCTGTTCAGCGCTTGCGCCACCGCCTCGTGGAAGGCCGGTTTGTCGGCCTTTGAGATCTGCGTGATGAGGGCGTTGTTCAACATGACGGCGGGCGCCGCCAGGACCGGCCCGGACGCGACGCCGGCGGCGAGTGCGAAAGCGATGAGACGGATGGTTTTCATTGCGGACTCCCTCGTTGTTGTCAGGGCCGCGCGGGCAGCCCATTGATGGTCAGGACCGATGGTACGCGAAGCGTCGGTGTCTTGTCTCGATTCGCCCGCGGCCAGGGGGCGCGGCTTGCGCACACGCAAAAAAAGCCGCCCGGCAGGGGCGGCCAAGGTACAACAAGGGGAGGGGTAAATCGATCGGCGCCGACTCAGTTGGCGCGGTGGTAGGCGCCCGAGAACGGCATGTCGTTGGGTTCGACGTTCGAGACCTGGCCGGCGGCCTTGGCGGCGGCCAGTTCGGCTTCCACCTGGGCGCGGGTCACGCCCGATTGGGGGGGGGCGCCGTACACGCCCTGGAACGGCATGTCGTTGGGTTCGACGTTCGAGACCTGGCCAGCGGCCTTGGCGGCGGCGAGTTCCGCCTGCACCTGGGCACGGGTCGGGCCTTCATACGGGGTGCCGTAGACGCCCTGGAAGGGCACGTTGTTCGGTTCGATGTTCTGCGAGGCGTAGGCGCCGGCGCTCAGGGCGGCCAGGGACATCAGCAAAGCGGTGGCAAGGGTCTTTTTCATGGTGAATCTCCGATTTCAGAAGCCGGGGAGCGAATCGGCGGCCTATCCGTCGTAGTTCGTTGTTGTTTCCCGATGGCTCTATAGTGCGCCGGATATCACTAGGGATAAACCCGTATATCGGTAAAAGATCTTTCCATAAATGGAAGGAATAATTAATTTCGAGCAATTAGTCGCCATCAATGGCAGCGATAGCCGGCGCAACGCCTTGCTGGAGCGCGGCGTGGAGAAGGGGGGAATGGCACGATGCCGGCAACAGGCGGCAGGCGATCCGGGCAGGCCGGGCGAGCTGTGGCGGGTGGGGGCGTTGGGGCGGACGGGAGCGACGGGACGCCCTGGAGCGGCCGGGCGGCCGCCCGCGGCCGGGGTCAGTAATGCGGCGGCAGTTCGTCGCGCAGGCTGCGGAACGGCGCCGCGCCCTCGGGCGCCTGCTGGCGCAGGTCGGCCACCTCGCGTTGCAGGCGGTCGATCTGTTGTTGCTGGCGCACGATGATCTGGTTCAACTGTTCCAGCAGGTCGTCGGCGAAACTGGCCTTGACTTCCAGGTCCAGCAGCCGGCGTTCGATGTCTTGCGAGTTTTCCATGGGAGTATTAGAACCCATTCCCCGCGACCCGCGCGCAAGGAGATCCGATTGACCGACGCACGACGCCGCCGTGGCGTGTTGGCCCGCCCGATCCTGCACAGCCTGCTCGGCATGGCGCCGGCCGTGGCCGCCATGGCCGAATCGCAGGCGCCGCAACTGGCGCCGGTCGTGGTGAGCGGCACCCGCCTGGGCGCGTCGCCCCTGGAAACCCCGGCCTCGGTGGACATCGTCGAGGGCGCGGAGATGCGCCGCGCCCAGCCGGGCATCAACCTGTCCGAGGGCCTGGCGGGCGTGCCGGGCCTGCAGATCCAGAACCGGCAGAACTACGCGCAGGATCTGCAGCTGTCCAGCCGCGGCTTCGGCGCGCGCTCCACGTTCGGCGTGCGCGGGGTGCGGCTGTATGTGGACGGCATCCCGGCCACCATGCCCGACGGGCAGGGCCAGACCTCCAACATCGACATCGGCTCGCTTGGCCGGGTCGAGGTGCTGCGCGGCCCGTTCTCGGCGCTGTACGGCAATTCCTCGGGCGGCGTGATCCTGGCCTATACCGAGGACGGGGCGGTGCCGTCCGAAATCGGCGCCTCGGCCTGGGCCGGCAGCGACCACACCTGGCGCTACGGCGCCAAGGCCTCGGGCACGTCCGGCGACCTGGACTACGTGCTCGATCTGTCGCGCATGACCACCGACGGCTACCGCGACCACGGCGCGGCGCGCAAGAACCTGGGCAACGCCAGGCTGGGGGTGCGGCTGGACGACGCCAGCCATTTGACGATCGTGGCCAACAGCGTCGACCTGACGGCGCGGGACCCGCTCGGCCTGACCTACGCGCAGTTCCAGGACGCGCCGCGCAGCGCCGACCTGGCCGCGCAGTACGACACCCGCAAGACCGTGCGCCAGACGCAGGGCGGACTGGTCTACGAACGCCACGTCGACGGCGCCAACACCTTGCGCCTGATGCTGTACTACGGCCAGCGCGACACCACCCAGTTCCAGGCCATCCCGCCCGCGGCGCAGGCGGCGCCGACCCAGGCGGGCGGCGTGATCGACCTGCGGCGCCGCTATGGCGGCGCCGATCTGCGCTGGACCTCGGAGCTGGGGCCGGCGCAGCGGCCGCTGACCCTGGTCGGCGGCTTTGCCTACGACACCATGCGCGAGAACCGCAAGGGCTACCAGAACTTCACGGGCGAGGGCGCCAGCCGCCAGCTTGGCGTGCAGGGCGCGCTGCGGCGAGACGAAACCAACACGGTCTACAACGCCGATCCCTACCTGCAGGCCTCGTGGCGGGTCGCGCCGCGCTGGACGCTGGACGCCGGCCTGCGCTACAGCACGGTGGACTTCCGCTCGCGCGACCACTATGTCGCGCCCGGCAATGGCGATGACAGCGGCGACGCGCGCTACCGCCGCGCGCTGCCGGTGGCCGCGGTGCGCTACCAGCCCGATGCGCGGACCAGCCTGTATGCCTCGTACGGCCGGGGTTTCGAAACCCCGACGCTCAATGAACTGTCGTACCGGCCGGGCGGCCTGCCCGGCCTGAATTTCGCGCTGGCGCCGGCGCTCGGCACCCATGCCGAAGCCGGCGTGAAGACCGGCCTGGCCGGCGGCCAACTGACCGCCGCGGTGTTCCATGTGTCGACCGAAAACGAAATCGTCTCGGCCGGCAGCACGGGCGGCCGCGCCACGTTCCGCAACGCCGGCCGCACGCGCCGCGACGGCGTGGAGCTGGGCTGGTCCGCCGGGTTCGCCGGCCATTGGCGCGCGCAGCTGGCGTACACCTGGCTCGATGCGCGCTATCGCGATGACGGCGGCGGCGACATCCGCGCCGGCAACCGCATCCCGGGCATCGCGCGGCAGTCGGCCTACGCCTCGGTCGGCTGGGCGCCGCCGCAGGGGTGGCAGGCGGGCATCGAGGCCCGCTACCTGAGCCGCCTGTGCGCCAACGATGCCAACGACGCGGTCGCGCCGGGCTATGTCGTGGCGGCGTTGTCCGCCGGCTACGTGAAACAGGCGGGGCCGTGGGAATGGCGCGCCCATGCGCGGGTCGACAACCTGTTCGACCGGCGCTATGCCGGATCGGTCATCGTCAACGAGAGCAACGGCCGCTACTACGAACCGGCGCCGGGACGCGGCGTGGGCGTGGGGCTGGGGGCGACGTATCGCTATTGAGGCAGGCGCTGGCGCGGGACGCCGCGGCGCGCGGATGCGAGGAGAGCGGGTCTGACGCCGAAATGTCGGACGGTTTGCCGGGTCGAGGCTTTAGGGGTGACCGATAAAATAGTTTTTACATTCTGATCATCCGGGAGCATCGATCGTGGCTGCAAGACTGAAGGGGCCACGCGCCTGGATCGCGGGGCTGGTTGCTGTCCTTGCGCTGTTGCCGAGGCTGGGGCATGCGCAAGCGGGTGTGCAAGGATGCAGATTGCTCGATGGTGGCGACACCGTGACGTTCCAAATACCGCCGTCGGTCAGTTTCGATCTTGATCGCCAGTTGCCCGGCGGCTCCATTATTTACATCAGCAAGAGCTATGAGTTCAGGTATCGCTGTTTCAACAATGCCACGACTCCGAAGCGGGTGGCGCTCGTGGTCCTTGGCGACTATGAGCCGATCAGGAACTCCCTGAGAGAAGCCTCGTTGAGGCTGTCAATCGTTTACGACAGCCTTTTTAAGGGGCAATGGAGCCCGGATCCCTTGTATCCGACGTACTTACCCTACTTCAGTGTCGATGAGCCTTACCTGGGGGATACCGGCGAACGCATCGGGCGCATCCTCATGGTTCTGAATTTGGAACAGAGGGTCTTGAAGCCCCTGCGTGCGTTCCTACCCGCCACGCATGCGTTCAAGTTGGTCGCGGATGAAAGCTCCTTGACGGCGCCTGGCATTTTCTTGAACACCACGCCCTCGCGTTTCCAGTATGTCCCCTCCTGCGTCGGCTCGGTCAATGTCGATAACACGGTCACATTCGACACGGTGTTGACGACGGCAAGCTACAACGGCAAGTTGCCGCAGGCCAAGCCGTTCAATCTGACGGCGCGCATCAATAGTCCGGCGGTCTGCCCGGGGTTGGAGTCGCTGACAGGCCCGCCGGCTTCCAGCAATCCCCTGGACGGGTTCTTCTTGCCTACTGTCGTGTCATTCCTGCCGCAAAGCGGCGAACGCACGGATATTTTCGACCGGGAGATTTTCCTGAAGAATGCCAATGGTCAGGAGAACGGCCTGAAACTGAGCATCACCAATGCCGCCAACCAGCAGGTCAAGTTCGGTCCCGTTCCGATGGATCAGTACGGCATATCAGATGTCCGTTACGTCGGCAATGCAGGCCCGACACTGTACGGCACCAAATTGTCAGCGACCCAGGCGTACACGGCGCATCTCGAACGGACTGGCGCCGAGCTGAAGACCGGTAGCTACAGCGCGCAGGTGCTCGTCAAGCTAACCTGGTTCTGAGCCGGCGCAGGGCGCAGGCGCCGCGCGCCCTCAAGCGCCGGCTCAACGCGGGCCGCCATCCCCATAGCAGAACCCATGGTCCTCGCAGTCCGCACAGCCGGGCGCGGCGGCGGCGGGCTGGCCGGCATGCTCGAACGCGGAATACGCCAGGAACTTCTTCCAGCGCAGATTTTGCGTGTTGCGCGCCACCAGGCCGGGATAGTGGCGCGTCAGCAGCGCGGTGACGTCCTCGCGTCCGTTCAGGCCCAGGTCGCGCCACAGGTGGTCGGGGCGCAGGCAGGCTTGCGCCAGCACGCTGGTGACCCAGGCGGTGGTCGAGGCCTGGCCGCTACAGGCGTCGAGCAGCACGCGCAGCAGCCGCGTGAAATCCGCTTGCGGGCTGGCCAGGCCGCGCGCCGCGTAAGCCAGCAGTTGCGCCCGCAGGTTGGCATAGGCCGGCGCGGAGCCGGCCTGCGCGCCAGGGAACAGGTTGGCCAGCACTTCGGCCAGTTCGGTCGGCGACAGGCCGGTGCGGGCCAGGTCGCGATGCGCCAGGCTCTTGCCGATCACCGTCGCGAAAAAGCGGGTGTCGGGATGGCCGGGCACGGCCTGCTCCAGCAGGCTACAGGTCAGGGCATCGATGTCCCGGGCGGGCGGGGCGGCGGTCAGGACGGCATCCATGGCGGTTCAAGGCAAGATTTGAAGGAATCGTTATATGCTGAAATATATAACGAAGGGGGGATGACCCTTTCTGCGATGTGTCAAAGCCGCCGGCATCGGGCGCGGCGGCGGACAGATGGGGCGGTATCATCGGCCCGCTTCCCATTACAGGTCCCCACGATGTCCCGTCTTGCCCCTCTTGCGGTTCCCCGCCGTTTCGGCGCCGTTGCGCTGGCGCTGGCCGGCCTGTTCGCCATGTCCGCGCCGCCGCCCGTCGCGGCGCACGACATCGGCGCCGCCATCGAGGCCATGCGGCTGGGCCGCTATCCGCTGCGCGAGCCCGAGCGCCGTGTCTGGGGCACTGAAAATGCCAAGGACGCCTTGCTGGTCGGCCAGCTGGAAAACCGCCTGTTCCTGTATCGCTATCTGCGGCCGGGCGGCGCGGGCTCGCCGTCCGAGCTGGCGTTCCGTTCGCGGGCGCTGGTGATCGACCCGGCGGCGTGGCGCGCCGACCGCGCGGAAAATGTCAGTGTCACGGCGCCCCGCGACGGCCAGGTCTTCTATTGGGTGACCTACACCTATCCCGATGCCGCCGAGGGCCGCGCCGATGGCTTCCTGGTGGATGCCTCCGGGGCCGTGATCCGCGTGCAGGCCGATGCCGCACGGGTGGTGGCGACGGCCGACCAGCCCTGGGACGAGACGCGCCGCGCGCAGGCGCTGGCCACGCTCAAGCCGGCGCTGGCGGGGTATCCGAGCCGCTTGCCGGCGTGGCCCGCGGACGTGCGCTTCGAGACGCGGCCGGCGGGCGATGTGCCGGTCGCGTTTCGCGCCTTGCACCAGGCGGTGCGCGCCATCCCGCGCGCCAAGGCCGCCGAGTTCGGCCGCGCGCTGGCGGACCTGCGGCGCTTCATGCTGGAACACGACTATCGCGAGATCGACCCGGCGGGCAAGGACGCCGAGGCGCTGACCGCGTTGAACGACTATGGCTTCTGGCTGGGCGAGTCGGGCCGGGGCGGCGAGCTGGCCGAAGCGGAGCGGGTGCTGGGCGAGGTGCTGCGCCGCGACCCGGCGCGCACGCCGGCCTACCTGAACCGCGCCGATGCGCGCCTCAAGTTGCGCGACCGGCAGCGCGAACTGCGCGACTATTACGAGACGCTGGCGCGGGAGGACTTCCGCCAATACTGCTCGCGCCGCCTGGCGGCGGGCGAAGCGATGCCGGCGAACGTGGCCGCCCGTATCGGCGCTGCCCTGGACGCCAGGACGCTGGATGCCGCGGCGTGCCGGCCGCGGCTGGCGATCTTCGAGGCCATCCGCGCGGGCGACCTGGACGCGGTGCGCGCCGAACTGCGCGGCGGCCAGGATCCGAGCGGCGTCAACGAGTACGGCGTGTCGGCGCTCAGCGCCGCCACCTATGGCCGCCAGCCCGGGATGGTGCGGGCGTTGCTGGCGGCCGGCGCCAAGGTCGACGGTCCCAATCGCGGCGCGCCGCTGCTGGCCGCGGCCCTGCCGCCGTCGGGCGACAGCCGCCCGGCGGCCGAGCGCTATGCGTTGGCCGACGTCCTGATCGCCGCCGGCGCTTCGCTGGAGGCGCCCGACTCGAATGGCACGCCGCTGCTGCTGCGGCGGGTGTCGTACTCGGCCGAGGACAAGGACACGCTCGACTACCTGCTGGCCAAGGGCGCCAACCCGAACGGCCGCGACAAGAGCGGCCGCTCGGTGCTGCACGCGGCCATGGGCAGCCCGTCGAAGTTCTGGTTCGCCGACAAGCTGCTGGCCAAGGGGGCGGACATCAATGCCGTCTACATCCGCATGTATTACGGCGACCAGGCCATGTGGGAAACGCCGTTGCTGGAAGCGCTGCGCGAGTCGCCCAGCGGCGAGCTCTCGCCGCAGACCGTGTATCCGGTGTCCGAGCGCGTGGCGTTCGCGCTGGCGCACGGCGCCGACCCGACGGTGGGCGGCTATGGGCCGAAGGGCGGCCAGCAGCGCGCCGGCATGGACGAGGCCCTGAGCCTGGCGGCGCGGCAGATGTCGCCGGAACTGGTGGACCGCCTGGCGCAGGCCGCCGCCGGCAAGCCGCGCGCGCCGCTGACGGCGGCGCCGCTGTCGAGCCTGCTGCGGCAATGGAACGAGGTCGAGAACCGCGCCGACGCGCAAGGCAATGGCCCGCAATGGGATGGCCTGCGCGCGCGCTTGCGCGCCACCGCCGAGCGGCTGCTGGCGGCGGGGGCGCCGCTGGCCTATGACGGCAACCCCTCGGGCGTGACCCGCCGCGATGTCGCGCCGTTGTCGCTGCCCTGGCTGCCCGACGATCTGTACCTGGCCTGGTTGCAGGCGGGCGCCAATCCGTCGGATCGCAGCGACGGCGACCTGCGGCTGCGCGGCGTGGTGGACGCGGACGCCTTGCCCCTGGTCATCATGCTGCGGCTGGGCAACGATGCCAAGGCGCGCATGCTGCTGGAGCACGACGCCGGCCTGTACGCCACGCCGGCGCGCTGCGGCATGGCGGTGGCGGACATGCTGGCCTGGAAGCTGGGCGACAACGGGCCGCTGGGGCCGTCGGCCGCGCGGGCCTTGCGGCAGGTGCTGGATGGCGCGGCCCGGGCGCCGGCCTGCGACCTGGAGCAGGGCGCGCGGGTGCAGCCGTTCGTCGGGGTCAGCGCGCGTGAACTGGCGCAGCGCGCCGGCGTGACGCTGACGGTGAAGGCGCCGGACTGAGCCTCGGGCCATGTCCGCCCGGTTGCGGGCGCGGCCCGCCAAAAAAAAACAGGCGCCTCGCGGCGCCTGTCTGTCGTCATCGGATGACGGGTCTTACATGGCGTGGCCCATGTTGACGTTCATGTTGTACAGCACCCAGGCCGAACCCCCGACGATGATGGCGATGATCATCACGGTGAAGACGAACGTGGCCAGGTTGTCGCGGGCCGATTTCGAAGCGCCCATGTGCAGGAAGTACACCAGCTGCACCAGCAGCTGGAGCACGCACAGCGCCACCACGCCGATGATGGTGATGGTGTGGGATAGCGCGCCGCTCATCACCAGGCCGAACGAGCCGAAGGTGAGCAGGAGCGAAAGCACGAAACCGATGATGTAGGACTTCACGGTGCCGTGGTCGGCGGCGTGATCGTCGTGGCCGTGTGCGGCCGCAGCGGAGTGCGACATCAGAGGGCTCCCAGAAGATAGACGAAGGTGAAGACGCAGATCCAGACGATGTCCAGGAAGTGCCAGAACAGGCTCAGGCACGCCAGACGACGCTTGTTGATCGAGTCCAGGCCATGGCGGCGGATCATGTCGATCATGACGACGATCCAGATCAGGCCGAACGTCACGTGCAGGCCGTGCGTGCCGATCAGCGTGAAGAACGCCGACAGGTAGGCGCTGCGGCCGGGGCCCGCGCCTTCGGTGATCAGGTGATGGAATTCATAGACTTCCATCGCGATGAAGCCCGCGCCGAACAGGAACGTGACCATCAACCAGCCGATTGCGCGGCTCTTGTTGTTGGCGTGGACGTTCAGGTTGGCCATGCCGAAAGTGAAGCTCGAGAACAGCAGCAACAGGGTTTCGACCAGCACGAACTTCAGGTCGAACAGTTCCTTGCCGGTGGGGCCGCCCGCGGTGGCGTTGGCCAGCACCGCGAACGTCGCGAACAGCACCGAAAAGATCAGCAAGTCGCTCATGAGGTAGACCCAGAAACCGAAAACGGTCTTGGATCCATCGTCATGGTGCGCGTGATCGTCGTGACCCGCGTGGGGGTGAGTGGCTACGGCTTGAATCATGGCTCAGGCGGCCTTCTGCATTTTTTCAAAGTGGGCGTTTTCGATGCGTTCGACTTCCGCGGCCGGGACCCAGTAGTCGACGTCGCGGTCATAGGCGCGGACGATGAACGAACCGATCATGCCGACGAAACCGACGATCGACAGCCACCGGATGTGCCAGATCAGGGCAAAGCACATGACCAGGCCGAACGCGCCGATGAAGACGCCGGCGGCGGTGTTCTTCGGCATGTGGATGTCTTCGTACTTGGCCGGGCGCTTGTAGGCCTTGCCGCTCTGCTTGTCTTCCCAGAACTGGTCCAGTTCATCGACGTGAGGAACATGGGCGAAGTTGTAGAAAGGCGCGGGCGACGAGATCGACCATTCCAGGGTGCGGCCATCCCAGGGATCGCCGGTGATGTCCTGGTTCTGCTTGCGCTGGCGCACGGACACGAACACTTGTTGCAGCAGGAACCAGATGCCCAGCATGATCAGCGCGGCGCCGGCCAGCGCGACCAGCAGGTAGGGCTGCCATTCGGGGTTGTCGTAGTGGTTCAGGCGACGCGTCATGCCCTTGAAGCCCAGGATGTACAGGGGCATGAAGGCCAGGAAGAAGCCGACGAACCAGCAGTAGAACGAGTAGCGGCCCAGGCGTTCGTTCAGCTTGAAGCCGAAAGCCTTGGGGAACCAGTAGGTCATGCCGGCGATGCAACCGAACACCACGCCACCGATGATGGTGTTGTGGAAGTGGGCGATCAGGAACAGGCTGTTGTGCAGCACGAACGACACGCCGGGGATGGCCAGCATCACGCCGGTCATGCCGCCGATGACGAACACCAGCATGAAGCCCAGCGTCCACAGCACCGGCGTGGTGATGCGCAGGCGGCCGCGGTAGATGGTGAACAGCCAGTTGAAGATCTTCGCGCCCGTCGGGATCGAGATGATCATTGTGGCAATGCCGAAGAACGCGTTGACGTTGGCCCCCGCGCCCATGGTGAAGAAGTGGTGCAGCCAGACCAGGAACGACAGCACGCCGATGGCGGCCGTGGCGTAGACCATGGACTTGTAGCCGAACAGGGTCTTGCGGGCGAACGTGGCGACCACTTCGGAGTACACGCCGAAGGCCGGCAGCACCAGGATGTAGACCTCGGGGTGGCCCCAGATCCAGATCAGGTTCACGTACATCATGACGTTGCCGCCCATGTCGTTCGTGAAGAAGTGCGTGCCCAGGTAGCGGTCGGCGGTCAGCAGCGCCAGCGTGGCGGCCAGCACCGGGAAGGCGGCCACGATCAGGACGTTGGTGACCAGCGAGGTCCAGGTGAAGATCGGCATCTTCATCAGGGTCATGCCCGGCGCGCGCATGCGCAGGATGGTGACGATGAAGTTGATGCCGCTGAGTGTTGTACCCAGCCCGGAGATCTGCAGCGCCCAGATGTAGTAGTCGACCCCGACACTTGGGCTGTAATCGAGCCCGGACAGCGGCGGATAGGCGAGCCAGCCGGTCGCGGCGAATTCACCGACGAACAGCGAGATCATCATCAGCGCGACGCCGGCGCCGAACAGCCAGAAGCTCAGCGAGTTCAGGAACGGGTAGGCCACGTCGCGGGCGCCGATCTGCAGCGGCACCACGATGTTCATCAGCCCGGTGATGAAGGGCATCGCCATGAAGAAAATCATGATGACGCCGTGGGCGGTGAAGATCTGGTCGTAGTGGTGGGGCGGCAGGAAGCCGGCGGAGTCGGCCGAGGCGACGGCCAACTGGGTACGCATCATGATGGCGTCGGCGAAGCCGCGCAGCAGCATGATCAGCGCGACGATGATGTACATCACGCCGATGCGCTTGTGGTCGACGGAGGTCAGCCATTCCGTCCAGAGGTACTTCCACTTGCCGAAGTAGGTGACGGCGCCGAAGACCGCCAGGCCTCCCAGGCACACGGCGGCCAGCGTAACCATGACGATGGGTTCATGGTACGGAATGGCCTCTAGGGTGAGTTTCCCGAACATTATTGATTCAATCCTGCGACAAGATTATTCGACGTGGGGGTGCACGTGGCATCGTCGACGCCGGCCATCTTGGACATGGTGCTGCCCAGGATGTAGTCGAACATGGACGGCGGCACCGAGGCGTACTTGACGACCGGGTTGCGCTCGCTGCGCTTGGTCAGTTCCTGGTACACCGCCGGAGTCAGCGAGGCGCCCGAAGCCTTGGCTTCCTTGACCCAGTTGTCGAAACCTTCCTGCGACGTGGCGATGGCCTTGAAGCGCATGCCGGAGAAGCCGGCGCCGCTGTAGTTGGCCGAGATGCCGGCGTAGGTGCCGGGCTCGCGCGCGTTCAGGTGCAGCTTGGTCTCCATGCCGGCCATCGAGTAGATCTGGCTGCCCAGCTGGGGAATGAAGAACGAGTTCATGACCGAGGCCGAGGTGATCCGGAAATTGACCGGGACGTCGACCGGGAACGCGATCTCATTGACCGTGGCGATGTCGTACTCGGGGTAGATGAACAGCCACTTCCAATCCAGCGACACCACCTCGATGGTGACCGGCTTGTGCTCGGAGACGAGCGGCTTGTAGGGATCGAGCGCGTGCGTGGAGCGCCAGGTGATCACGGCGAGGATCGCCACGATGATACATGGCACGGTCCAGACCACGACTTCGATCGCCGTGGAGTGGGCCCACTTGGGCTGGTAGTCGGCTTTGGTATTGGATGCGCGGTATTTCCAGGCAAACGTCAGGATCATGATGATGACCGGGGTCACCACGATGAGCATCAGACCGGTTGCCGTGAACAGCAGGGTCTTTTCCTGAGCGCCAATGTCTCCCTTGGGGGAGAGGATTTCCATGTTGCAGCCGCCAAGCAGCATGACCGCGCCGACGCCGAAAATGCGCGTAAGGGTCGCAAGGAGGGGGTGTTTCACGTACAGCCTTGGATGGATGGTGGGAAATGCTGCGGAGCAGCAGACTGGAATGCTGCTAGGCAGCAACGTCCATCCTATCGGGTTGATTTGGGTCAAGGCTGCGACGAATGGTCGCATTGCCCGGCAGGCTTTTGCCCCCAAGGCGCCGTGTTAAGGGTTTTCCCAGGCGGGAGCGAGCTTTGCGGGGAGGGTGGGGGTGCGACGATATGTCGCACCTGCACAAAAGGGGATTGTTGCGATGTGTGGCATCCGCGCCAATCAGTCGACCAGGACTTCGCGTTCCGGCCCCGGTTTCTTGGCCAGCTTGCGCTGCAGGGAGCGCCGGTGCATGCCCAGCAGGCGGGCGGCGGCCGAGACGTTGCCGCCGGTCTCGTGCAGGGCCTGGTGGATGTGCTCCCATTCTAGGCGGTGCAGCGGCGTCATGGTGCTTTCGATCGTAACGCTTTCCGGCTTCACCAGGCCCAGGGTGCGCAGGATCATCGGCGCGGTGGCGGGCTTGGGCAGGTAGTCGTCGGCGCCGCGCTTGATGGCCTCGACCGCGGTGGCGACGCTGGCGTAGCCGGTGACCAGCAGGATGCGCATGTCGGCGCGCAGGGCGCGAAGGGGACGGATCAGGGTCAGGCCGGAGTCTTCGCCCAGGCGCAGGTCGACCAGCGCGAAGGCCGGGCGGATCTCTTCGGCCACGCGCAGCGCTTCGGCGATGCCGGTGGCGGTTCGGGTTTCCAGGCCGCGGCGCGACAGGCTGCGCTGCAGGGTGCGCACGTAGAGCTCGTCGTCGTCGATCAGCAGGCCAAGATCGGTGGGATTCAACATATCAGGTCCCGGGAGTGCCGAGAGGCAAATAGAAACGGATGCGGGTGCCGCCACCATCGGCGGCGGTCATGGTCATTTCACCGCCCATCTGCTCGACGGTGGCGTGCGACAGGGCCAGGCCGACGCCCAGGCCGCCCGGCTTGCCGCTGTTGAACAGGCTGATGGCCGGCAGCAGCGTGTGGTCGGGGTCGAAACCGCCGCCGTAGTCGCGCACTTCGCCGCGCAGGGCGCCATAGCCGTACTCCAGATGCAGGTCCACGCGCGGCTCGCTGGCGGCTTCGCCGGCGTCGGCCGCGTTGTTCAGCAGCGCCTGCAGCAGGTGGGCGATGGCCGGATCGACCCGCAGGCTGGCCGGCAGGGTGCCCGAGCGCTGCAGGTCGATGGTCGGCCGGATCAGGCGCCATTGCCCCACCACGCGCACCAGGTCCGCGGCGGTTGGGACCGCCAGATTGCGGATGCGTTCCCGGCACAGGGCCAGCAGCTGGCTGAGGGTGGCGACATCCTGCTTGAGGTCGGGCTCCTTGACCTCGGCGGCGATCTCGTCGGCCAGCAGGGTCATGGTGGCCAGCGGGGTGTTCAGTTCGTGCGCCATGGCGGCGGCGTGGGTGGCCAGGGCGACGATGCCCTCGTTGCGGGTGAAGCGCTCGCGCAGCCGCGCCAGTTCGCGCTCGCGCGCCCGCAGGTCGGCGGCCAGGCGGGTGGTGAACACCAGCACGACCACCACGGAAATCAGGAAGTTGGCGCCCAGGCCCCACAGCAGCAGGGTGTGGGTGTTGACGTCGCCGCGCAGCGGCTGGCCGAAGATGGCGGCGGCGAAATAGCCGGAGATCCCCGCCAGCGCGGCGGCCAGCGCCCAGTTGCGCGGCAGCGCCAGCGCCGCCAGGGCGGTGAGGATCAGGAACATCATGCCGAACGGATTGCTCAGTCCGCCGCTCCAGCCCACCATCCAGGCCAGCACGGCCATGTCCACCAGCAGGTGGCCGAAGGCGGTGGCGTGCGACAGGTCGCGGCTGTGGCGCAGGCGCAGGCTGGCGTAGACGTTGAAGCCGATCAGCACGCCCACGCCGATCCATAGCGGCTCCAGCGGCAGGGCCAGGCCCAGCACGCTGCTGGCCACCAGGATGGTGGCGGCCTGGCCCGCGATGGCGAGCCAGCGCAGGCTGCAGAGGGTACGCAGGAAGGAAAAGGCGGAACTACCGGGCATATCCAGACACAGAGTTGCCGGTCTATCGCCGGCGGATCAGGCGTCCGGCTGCGCGGAACGCTGGCATCCGGCGCGGCGTGGGGCGCCGCGCTGCCGCCGGGCCCCGCGAGGCCGCCGGCGGCGGATGTGTGCTGGCATTGTATGAGGAATCAGGACGGGCCGCAGGTTGCGGTGTGTCCCTGTTATTGAATGGCGGACGTACCGCTATGGGCCATCGGCACCGGCGGATAGCTTTCCTGGTCGGACGCCATCTGGCCCTGCATCTCGGCGGTCTGCAGTTCCTGTTCGACCTGGGCGCGGCTTTCCCCGGGGCCGTTCGAGGCGACGGCGGGCGGATAGTCTTCCTGGCCGAAGGTGTACTGGCCGTCGGCCTTGGACTGGGCGAGTTCGGCGGCGACCTGGTCCGAGGTCTTGGCCGTGGGCGCCGGATAGCTGACACGCCAGTCGCCGTACAGGTCACGCTTGTACTGGGCGGTCGGGGCCATGGTCTGGGTTTGCTGGGCCTGTACCGCCGCGGTGGCGGTGAGACCGGCGCAGAGCAACAAAGTTACTGTCAAGGTCTTCATGAAACGCTCCTGGCAATCAAAGCAAACGGCCTGGGGGCAGGCCGCGCCGTCGTCTCCGGTGCGGCATGGGGACGATTTCCTGAGAGGCGGGGAATGCGGTGGATGCGTAGGAAAACGGCGCACCCGGTGTTCTTGATTCGACCGGGCGCGCGTCTTGGCGTTGCAAAAAACGCGGGTTGTGAGGCAAACAGCTATTTCAAGCTTGAAATACAGGTGTCAATGCGCTTGCAATGACACGGTCCCTGTTAATCAGTGTCCATGCTTGGCGGCGGGGGGGCCGCGCCGCCCGCCAGCGGCCGCGCGGTGGCGGTCACCGGCACGCGGCGCTGCTGGCCGTTGGCGTCTTCCACCACCAGCGTCAGCGCCACCGGGTCGCCCGCCGACACCTGTTTGGCCAGGTCGATCAGCATGACGTGGTAGCCGCCCGGCTTGAGTTCCACCGGCTGGCCGGCGGGCAGGTCGAGGGCGGGGATCTGGCGCATTTTCATGACGTTGTCCTGCATCGCCATTTCGTGCACCTCGACGTGCTTGGCGGCGTCGGATTCGACGCCGACCAGGCGCGCCGGGGCGGAGGAGGTCAGGCGCATGAAGACGCCGGTGGCGTGCTGGCTGGGCACCGTGGCGCGGACCCAGGCGTCTTCCACCTTGAGGGTGGCGTCCTGCGCCAGGGCGGGCGCCTGGACCAGGGTCAGGGCGCCCAGGGCGACGGCGGCGGCGAGGGATTTGAAGGCGGTCATTTTCATGGGATTTCCTTGGATCGGGGGGCGGTTCAGATCACCGTGCGCAGGTCGGCGACGCATTCCTCGGCGCTCTGCTGGTGGCGCAGGGCCACGCGCAGCTTGCCTTCGGCGTCGATGATGTAGGTCAGCGCGGTGTGGTCCATGGTGTAGGACGAGCCGGTCGGGACCTTCTGGTAGAAAACCTTGAACGACTGCGCGGCGGCGCGGGTCTGCTCGGCGTCGCCGCGCAGGCCGACAAAGGCGGGGTCGAAGGCCTGCATGTAGGCCTGCAGGATCTCCGGGGTGTCGCGCTCGGGATCGACGGTGATGAACAGCACCTGCAGCCTGGCGGCATCGGCGCCCAGCAGGTTCTTGATCTCCAGCGCGCGGGTCAGCGCGGTGGGGCAGATGTCCGGGCATTGGGTGAAGCCGAAGAACAGCATCACGGTCTTGCCGCGGTGGTCGGCCAGCTGGCGTTGCCGGCCCTCGGTGTCCCGCAGCTGGAAATCGCCGGTGGGCATGCTGGTCAGGTCCATGCCGTTGAGCTTGGGGGCGTCGGGGCCGCAGCCGGCCAGCGGCAGCAGGGCCAGGGCCGAGAGCAGCCGGCGCCGGTGGCGGTCGGGCGCCGGCGCGGCGCCCGCGGGGGCGCGCGAAAGGGGGGAATGCATGAAAGCCTCGTCGGTTGACGGTTCGCAAGGGCGCGGCGGGGCCGCGCGGGAAAGCGGAGTCAGGCGGCGAGGGGCGGGGCGCGCGAGCCCAGCGGCGGCCCTTGGGCCGGTTGCACCGGCGCCGCCACGTGGGCGGGCGGGAAGGGGGCGGCGCGGGAGACGGCGAGCGCCAGCGGGGCGGTCTGCGCGGCGGGCGCCGGGGTGACGTGGGCCAGCAGGCCGAACGGGCACTGCGCGCCGGTGTCGGCGCTGGAGTGGCCGCCGCCGGACTTGCCGTCGGAAGAGAGCGCGATCTTGAAGGTGGTCAGGTCGCCGGCGGCCGAGCAGAAGGTCACTTCGAGCCGGCCGTCGTGCAGCGCGCGGGCGTCGGGCATGTAGCCCGTCGGCACCAGGGCGCGCAGCAGCAGCGCCAGGAACGCCAGCCACAGCACGCCCCGGACGCGCGGGGCGCCGGCGGTACGCGAGGGATGGGTCAGGGCGGACATGGAGCGATTGTAGGCCGAGCGGCCGGGGACGGTTTCAGGTGTCGGGATCGAGGCGCCGGATCAGGGCGATGTAGCGGCGCCGCGCCTGGTCGGCGGGCAGGCCGGCCAGCAGGCGCCAGGTGGCCAGCTCGACCTGTTCGCGCACGCCGGCGTCCGGCGCGTCCTGCGGCGGCGCATCGCCGCGCCGCGCCTGCTGCTCGTAGGCGTAGAGCCGGATGGCGACGCTGGTGGACGGCGCCTGCGGCAGGGCGCGCAACTCGATCACGGCAGCCTCGAACGCGTCCTCCAGGTCGTCGGCGCCGATCGCCAGCGTCTCCCGGTCCATCGCGTCGCCCTCGGGCTCCAGGCCGCTGGCGACGGCCAGCCGCCGCCAGAGCGCATCTTCGGTGGCCGGGTCCGAGGCCCGCGCGGTGACCTTGGCGATGGTGTTGTTGCGCAGGCGCAGGGTATGGGTGGAGGCGCCGCGGTAGCGGATGGGGCCGTCCTGCACGGAGAACGTCAGCGGCACCGCGATCGACCGCCCGGCTGGTTCCGGCGGGCCGACGCTGTCGACCGTGAAGGTGTTGCGCGAATAGTCCATCACGCGCGAGAACAGGTCGATCAGGCCGCCGCGGCCCTGGTAGACGCCGCTCAGGGGGGCTGTCGCCTTCCTCGTGCCAGGCGACGTCCTCGGCGAACAGCGGGAACAGGGTTTCGAACTGGCCCGACAGCATCGCGTCGCGGTAGTCGCCCAGGATGCGTTCGACCTCGTCGCCGCTCATCGCGGCGGCGCGGCCCGGGCGCGCGGTGGCCGGGCGCTTGTCCATGAATTGCAGGATGTCGGCGGCGACCCGGTCGCGGTCGTTGTCGACGCAGATCATGTGGTAGCTGTTGTCCAGCAGCACCAGCCGGCTGTCGGGAATGGCGTCGTTCAGGAAGTGCGCCGAACGCACCGAGGTCAGCTCGTCCTCGTGGGCGTGGATGATCAGGCTGGGGCAGCTGATGGCGTTCAGGCCGCGTTGCACCAGGCGGCGCAGGCGGTCGACTTCGCGCACACAGGCCAGCGGCACCCAGCGGTAGTGGAAATTCTCGCCGCGCTCGAACTTGGCCTTGACGATGGAGCGCACCAGTTCGTTCTTGATGCCGTAGGGCTCTTCCTCTTCGACCCGCATGCGCGCGGCCAGGCCGGGGATGCGGTAGACCAGATTGCGCAGGCCGCGGTACCAGGGCGTGCTCCAGCCGTCGATGAAGACCGGCGCGGCCAGGCTCACCAGCTTGCCCTTGCGGTGCTGCACGCGCTTGCACAGCTCCACCGCCAGCAGCGCGCCCGGGCACATGCCGACCACATGCAGCGTGTCGTGGCGCGCGGCCACCTCGCGGTACTTGGCGGTGACGGCGTCGATCCAGTCCTCGGCGCGCACCGGCAGCAGGTCCTCGGGCGTGGTGCCATGGCCGGGCAGCGTCAGCGTGTGGGTCTCGATGCCGGCGCGCTTGAGGATCTTGTGCAGCGAACCCAGGTCGTACTGGGTGCCGCCCAAGCCGTGGATGAGCAGGGCTCCAGTGTTAGTTGACATCTGCCTGCTCGACTTCACCCAGGCGCCACATGCCGGCCACGACGGCCACGCTGCCGTCGAAATCCTCCAGCGGCGAGCCGCGGTCGCTGACCACGCGCCAGCCGCCGCCGGCGTGCGCCATGCGGAACAGCAGCGGGGTGCGGTCCTGGGCGCCGGCGCGGCGCGCGGCCCAGTGCAGCGTCAGGCGCGCGCGGTCGTCGGGATGGGCCAGCGCCAGCAACGCGTCCAGGGTGGGAATGGCGTTGGCCTGCATGCCGAAGGCGCCCTGGAGGTCGCCGGCCAACTCGAGCGAGCCGTCGAACGGGTTGTAGCGGTACATCAGCTGGTGGCTGCCCGCCAGCGCCAGGTCGAAACGGCCGCGCCATTGCACGGCATTTTCGAGTTCCTGCGCGCGGGCGCCGCGCAGCGTGTTGACCAGCAGGATCAGCAGCGCGGTGACCACCAGGTAGACCTGGGTGGCCAGCAGCACGTGCCAGTGGTCGTTGGCCTCGACGAAGGGGCCCTCGCCCTGGGCGCTCTGGTAGAGCGCCATCAGGGTCAGCGTGACGACGCCCAGGGTGCCGCCCAGCGGGCCCCACACCAGCGCGGTCAGCACCGCGAACACCAGCGGCAGGTAGGTCAGCTCGAAGGTGACGACGTACGGCAGGTTCTTGATCATGTCGCCGTCGAAGGTCATGAAGGTCGACACGATCAGGCCGACGTAGGCGATGACGCCCAGCACCAGGTCGCGCCGCCGCGGACCGCCCGAACGGCGCGGGCGGAAATTGGCCCAGACCGTCAGCGCGGGCGCCAGGATCAGGATGCCCGCCAGGTAGGCCGCCACCCAGGTGCGCAGCCGCACCAGGGCATGGGCTTCCTGGGTCAGCCAGAGCCAGCCGCCGCCCAGTAGCGCGGACAGGCCGGCGCCGACCACCGCGCCGGCCAGCAGCGCCGCCACCAGGCCCACGCCGCCTTCGCGCGGGGTCAGGCGCTGCACCGTCCAGGCCGCCAGCAGGCTGGACAGGCTGGCGGTGATGGCGAACACCAGCGCCGTGGCGGGCTGGCCGCGGGTGAAGCTGGTGAGCGCCAGCTGGGCGCAGAAGAAGGCGGCCAGCAGCAGCGACCAGTTGCGGCGCTGCGTCAACAGATAGGCGCCCACCGCCACGCCGGGCGGCAGCCAGACGAACACGGCATGGCTCACCGGGTCGTTGAGCAGGCGCGAGAAGACGCCGCACAGCAGGTACGGGATGGCCCATAGCAGGCAGTACAGGTTCTTTCGCGGCGCTTGGGGCATTCCCATATTGTTCCTTGCAGACGCTGTGACACAGGGCGAGCTGGCGCTCGCGGCAATCAGCGGGTTATACACGGCCCGGCATGGTCCGCGAAAGTTGCCGGGGCATACCGCCGTCCGAAAATCTTGGTACCCTTGGACGCAGTCATTCTCCACTCCGTTCCAGGATTCAGTGCTCTCCTTGCCCGCCCAGACCTTGCCTGTTCCCGATTTTGCCGGCGTTTCCGGCGTCCTGCCGGCGCGGCCGCCGGCCCGCGGCGCGGTCCGGCTCGTCCGGCTGGC
Organism: Achromobacter sp. 2789STDY5608615; assembly: GCF_001298995.1. Classification (NCBI taxonomy): domain Bacteria; kingdom Pseudomonadati; phylum Pseudomonadota; class Betaproteobacteria; order Burkholderiales; family Alcaligenaceae; genus Achromobacter; species Achromobacter sp. 2789STDY5608615. The sequence goes on along the minus strand of NZ_CYTY01000042.1, from coordinate 1,046 downwards.
GTTGCTGGCCATGCTGCTGGCGCTGCTGGCGGCCTGCGGCACGACCAAGGTCCAGCCGGGCTACTACCGGGTGCAGTCGGGCGACACGCTGACGCAGATCGCCCGCAAGCAAGGCACCAGCGTATCGAACCTGGTGCGCTGGAACAACCTGTCCAACTCCAACTCGATCGAGGTGGGGCAGATGTTGCGCGTCGCGCCGCCCGCCGGCCAGGCCGCCGCCACGCCCGCCAAGCCGCGCGCCAGTTCCTCGGGTGGCAGCCGTTCGCCGGCGCCCGCCACTGGCAAGCGGCGCACCGCGCCACCGGGGGCGATCTCGCTGGTGTGGCCGGCGCAGGGCAAGGTGACCCGCGGCTACGACGGCTCGGGCTCCAATGGTATCGTCATTTCCAATTCCGCCGGCACGCCGGTGGTGGCCGCCGCCGCCGGCACCGTCGCCTATTCGGGCAGCGGCCTGCGGGGCTACGGGCACCTGGTGATCGTCAAGCATAACGCCAGCTTCCTCAGCATCTACGCCCACAACAGCAAGCTGCTGGTCAAGGAAGGCCAGCGGGTGAGCCAGGGCCAGAAGATCGCGGAAATGGGCAACAGCGACAGCAAGCAGGTCGGGTTGTACTTCGAGCTGCGCTACGACGGCCAGGCGGTCGATCCGGCAGGCTCCCTTCCCGGGAAGTAGGAGCCCCCACGCTGCGTGCACCGCGTGCGCTTGCTGCCCCCCGAGGGGGCTGCCCGGCCTTCGGGCGGCCGGGCGGCCGGGCGCCGCATCAACCGATCTGGCCGGCGTCCTGCGTCAGCGTCGAGATGAATGCCGCGGTGCGCGGGTCGCGTGGGCGGGTGAAGAGGTCGCGCGAGGCGCCGGATTCGACCACGTCGCCATCGAGCAGGAACACCGCTTCACGCGACACGCTGGCGGCCAGGCGCAGGTCGTGCGTGGCCATCAGCATGGTCATGCCCTCGGCGGCCAGCTGGCGCAGCACGTCGACCACTTCGGCCGCCAGGCCGGGGTCGAGCGCCGAGGTCGGCTCGTCGCACAGCAATACGCGGGGGGG